>CAUJJC010000186.1 GCA_963204975.1 Verrucomicrobiota bacterium
TGGGCTGCCAGATATAGCTCGGTTTGTCATAGCCGCTCCATTGATAGGGTTTGAGCAGGTAGCGCCAGAGCGTGGTATTGACCTGCGCATCCTTGTCCGACGGTGCCTCCTTCGCCTGTTCAAGCTTCACTTCGAGCATTAGCTTCAGCGTGTCTGCATCGAGCGCCGCGACCTCGTCGGGCTTCATGTCGAGATACTTCGCCAGCTCCTCTTTCGAATGCTTCGCCGCATCCTCCACCGGGATAAAAACGGTGGGGTGAGAGCTGTCCTCGCGTTGCAGGAAAATCGGCACACTCTCCCGTGCGATGAACACGAAGATGAGCAGCGTGGTCACGATGGCCGACATCGAGACCAGGAAAATGGTCTTCTCCGCGATCCACTCCAGAGGCCGCGCCCGATGGCCACGCTTCAGCCCCATCCATCCTTCGGTTCGTTTTGAGTTTTTCGGGGTGTGAGGCATTAGCTGCGTTTGGTGCCGTGATCGTGGCAAGGCCACCCTACCTTGCCAACTGCTGCGTGTGACGAAATTGTCACGCGCCATTCAAGCACCCCGAAACCTCCGAGCACCGGAGTGCAGGCCTCGCTTTGACAGACGTTGAGAATGGACAGCCATCGCATGTCGCACTACGTGAGGAATCGCTCCCTTCCCATGACAGGCTCCCCTCCCCTTCGCATCGTTCATGTGCTCGATTCGCTCGCTCCCGGCGGGCTTGAGAATGGAGTGGTCAATGTGGCGCAGCGCCTGCATGGACAAGGCTTTGAGCTGCACGCCGCCTGCCTCCGGTTCAAAGGCGACTTCGCCAGCCGGATGCCTGACGAATCAAAGGTGGTGGTGCTGGGCAAAGGCGATGGCTTCTCGCTCAAGGCCGTCATCGAACTCGCGCGCTACCTCCGCCGAGTCGGCGCAGATGTGGTTCATACCCACAACCTGGGCACCCTCATTTATGCCACGCTGGCTACCCTCGGCGGCACCCTCCATCCCATCGTCCACGGCGAGCATGGGCAGCTCCAAAAGCCAGACCTCACGCCCAAGCGCCTGCGCCAGCGCCGCTGGCTCTTTCGTTGCTGCCGCCGCTTGCACGTCGTCTCCAGCAGCGTGCGGGGCAATCTGGTGGACCTCGGCCTGTGCGCGCCCGCGCAGGTCATCGTCACGCCCAATGGAGTGGACTGCGAGCGCTACTCACCCGCTGCGGACATCGGCAGCGCACGCACTCACCTGGGTTTTGGTCGAGACGATGTGGTGATCGGCATCGTCGGACGCCTCGTAGCGCTCAAGCGCCACCGAATGCTGATGGAGGCCTTTACCAGGCTCGCCCCCACGATGCCGCAGCTTCGTTTGCTCGTCGTTGGTGACGGTGGTGCGGACCGTGACGACATCATCCAGGCAATGCGGGAGCACGAGTTCGCCGACCGAATCACCTGGGCAGGGCACCAAAACGACCTTCGTCCTTACTACCAAGCGATGAGCCTCCTGGCCGCGCCGTCCGAGATCGAAGGCTTGTCCAATGCGGTGCTGGAGGCCATGGCCTGCGGAGTGCCCGTGCTCGCCCACTCAGCCTGTGGCAATGCCGAAGTCATCGAAGACAACGCGAACGGCTTCCTTCGTCAGCTAGACACGCCCGACATCCTCGCCTCTGAGCTGGCAAAGGCTTTGAGCGACCACTCGCACCTCGCTCGATGCAGCGCGGAAGCGAGAGCGCGCGTCATGCTTAGCTTCTCCATGGAAGCCATGATCCGCACTTATCAAAAGCTCTATCGCGAAGGAGCAGGTGCCACGAGCGAGAATCTGGCAGCCACCGCGCGATGCTGAGACGGGCGATCTGGCTCCGTGATGCAAGCCTCACACTGCCAGTGCTTGCTATCATAGAAGAGATAATCGATTCGCATCCAGGGCTGGCCAAACGCCAAGGGATTGCGCGTTACTCCAGGAAAGGAGAACCCGAAACCGCTGCCACCCGTCTCATGCGCATCGCCGAAGACATCCGTCATCAATCCGAAGCAGTAGCCCAAGCTCGTGACATTGAAGTCCCCGACAAGCATCGTGGGCATCGTCTCTTTTGAAGCCCGGTCCTTCACGAGCTTCAACATCGCGATGCGCTGGTCCCAGCCACGCTGAGCCTCCCGCCGCTTGGCCGCAAAGGGAGTGCCAGGAATGCCAATCAATCCGTAAATGAAGGACCCGCGAACATGGTATCGGAGAGCATCCCGAGGTGAAGGCATGTGCGTGTTGTAGATCACGATGTGATTGCCCTTGAAATCGATCACATATCGGGCGGCCACAACCTGACTGAAGCTTTTGTCGTCCACAAACGTCACCGGCTCCACCGACAAGACTGGATACCGACTTATGAGAGCGAACTCTCCCAGATCCTTGCCGTCTTTGAACTCGCTGTAGAACGGATCTGCCAGGTAGCGGGCGGACACCGCCCCGGCTTCTTGGAAGACCATGATGTCTGGCTTCACCGCTTCTTTGAATGCCTTCATGCTGTAGTTGCCGTGCTGTCCCCGATTGTTCGTGAGCACCACGAGTTGTCCGTCGGTCGCCTGCATCGTTGGCTGGCCACGCCACTCATAACCAAAGAAGCAGAGAGCCGCAGCCGCACTTCCCACCACGCCAATGACCAACCCTCGCCATTCGAACAACAACACACACAGCGGCAGCAGTCCAAAGAAGGGCAGGAACCAGAGCAACGGCGGCATGTAACTGGTGAAGGCAAAGAACACATTCTGCTCACCCACGTAACGCATCAAGACACCCAACAGCAAAAGCGCGACAACAAAAGCGATCACCGTCCATCGCAGTAAACCTCTCACAAACCCAAGACAACCCTTCACAATCTGGCCGCGTCCCTCGGAGGTCTGGAGCCTACCCCCAAAGGTATGCAGTCCTTCATCGAAGCGTTGTTTGATTCTGAGCTTGCTCATGCGTGCGGTGGAAAATCTATCGTATTCCCGGCCATCCATAATCGGCCCACGCTGGCTGCGCAACCCGCACACCTCATCGCCAGCTCTCGGTGATCAGCGCGGGACCAAAGACTTGAGGGAATCTCTGGGCCAGTTGATCGTAAACCGGACGCATCGCCTCGCGATCCTCAGGGTTCGCAAAGGTCGGATGCGGACGCCACTGCGGCTGAATGACTCCTTGGGTCCAAGGCAACCCCTTTGACCTCGCATGCTGCTCCAGCAGTGCATCCAGCTTCCGTCGCGAAACCTCGCCTGCGACATGTTCGATGGCCCATTCCCTGGGCTCCAGCCGTTCCGCTGCCGCGATGAGGCTCATCAAATCGTCAGCCAGATGCGAAGCGCGCAGACGTCTGCCCGTTCGCTCGTTGATGTAGTCTAGTGGGCCGACGTGTGCATCATCGCGCATCGCCAGGGCACAGCCAGCGAAGAGGGATTCCACAGCCGCCACGCAGCAGCCTTCGCGGCGCGTCATGATGAGGGAAACCTTGGCCTGGCACTGCTGGCGAGCCACTTCCTCAATCGGCACCGACTCGATGAACTCCAATTGCTGAGGCACGCCGAAATCTCGCGCCAACGAGCGCAGCGTCTCGATGGTCCGCCCTCCTTCCTTCTGGCCGATGAGCACCACCTTAAGTGAGGCAGGCATCAAGGCGAGCGCACGGAACAGATCCCAGTGCCGTTTGAACTCGCCCCAGTTCGCCACCATCACGATGTCCGTTGTTCGCTCCGCAGCGGGGCGTGGCTGATAAAGCGCGGGGTTGATCCAGTCACACGGCAGCGTGGCGAGGCACTTCAGCCTCGGATCGAACCGCTCAATGGTTTCGATCTCACTGTAGTTGCAGCTTTGCACAAAGATCATGCCCTTCACCTTGCTCAACGCGAGGGCCAGCACCGCATAGTCGGTAGGCGACCAGCTCGTCGAAAGCACGAGATCGAAGTGCTCATCGATCCAGCGAAACTCCTCATCCGAGAGCCCCAGCAACAGACGCGCCCAGTTGTATTCGAAGGTCATCAGCAACACCCCCTTCTCACCTTGCGCACCGGGTGCTTTGAGCACGATGCTACGATCTAGCAAGGGACGCGTCTTGATCAGTTCACGATAGCGGGGCAGCCCCCGCACCACCTGGCTCCACATCTCCGCCGCGCCCTCAATGCCAGGATTCGCATGAAGCATTCGCGCGCACAGATCGACGAGCGTCCCGGACCAGGCAAAACTGACTGCACGCGCCAGACACGAGCCTCGCTGAACCGGATCACGAGCAAGCAACCCGCGCCCCAGCCACATCCAGCCAGCAGCCTCGCGGGCGGCACGGGAGTAGCGCAGCGCATCGCTCAGCTTCAATTGGTTCCGACGAATGAAGGCTTTCAAGTCCATGGTTGATCAAGTCCCATAGCCCTCCAGTCGCGCCATCACGCCGCTGACCATCAACTGGAAGCGCGTGAGGTTCAGTTCATTGTTCACACCGAGCCGTCGCAACGCAAAGGGCGAGGCATTCGCAGCGTTCCAGCCAGGCACCGTCGTGAGCGTCGCACGATAGCCAGCCTCACGAGCAAGGGATTCGGACTCATCCGTAAAGTCACCGGGTGTGCCATTGGGATAGCAGAACAAATCACAGCGCCCCCCCACTCGTTCCTCGATGATACGACGCGAATGGCGCAACTCGTCGAGCGCCACCTCACGGCTGCACCTGCCCACGATGCGATGCGTGCAGGTGTGACTGCCAAACTCCACCAGCCCGCTATCGCGCATGGCGATGATCTGATCCCAGTCGAGACTGCGCTGTGTGGCAGGCATTGATGGATCATTCACATTCAGCGGCATCGCATGTCCGGTCTGCCTCTCGATCTCAGCCACGGCCTGCTCGATCTGGTCCTGCGACTGATTTTTGAGCCTTGCTTTCGCCGCACGAAGTTCCGCATAGCCTTGCCCGGCTTGAATCAGGCTGTAGCTGACGCGATCCACCCAGATTGGTCGCGTCTCGTCCACGAAGGCGGTGGCGAGATAAATCGAGGCCGGCATCGCCAGCTCTTTCAGCACGGGAAAGGCGAGATCGTGCGTGGAGCGAAACCCATCATCCATCGTGACGCACAAGGAGTAGTCTGGCAGCGACTTGCCACGCTCCAGACAGTCCACCGCCTCGCTCAACGGGATCACGCGATACTTCTGGGCAAGCCAGCCAGCGAACATACGCCACTTCGCGACCTCCAGGTGCTTGTGCTCCAGGTTTTCAAAGGGCCGCAAGGCACCGCTGGCGAAGCCATGAAACATCAAGATGGAAAGCTGCCGTCGATGCGCCCGCCTCGTCACCGAGGGCAACGGCGAGCGGGCAAGCACGGACGCGATGAGTTTCTTCAAGGTCATCGCGGTCAGCTTTGTTTCAGCAGCATTCTGCGCACCCGGCCAGCCGCAGAACGAATCCTCTGCAAGAGCGGGCGGCGGCTGATGACGTGGTTGTTTCGGGTCACGGTGGCAAAACGTTGTTTGAAGCCCTCGCCTCCGCGAGTGAAATCAAACTCCCGTGCCCCCTCGTCAGAAGCGGCGGCGATCAGATACTTGAGCAAGACTTCACCCGGACCGAGGTTCGACAGCTCAGGATCGAACGATGGCTTATACCAGATGAACCGTTGATCGTGGAAGAAGCCGAAGTGCGTGGCCACCACTCGATCCCCGGCATAGACCAGTCGGAAATCGACCATCGGCCAGAGCGTGTCATTCACGACTAACTGCTCGTAAAAGCGACGATGCGCCTCGGTCTCGAACAAGCTCGGCGTAGGCGTCGTCTTCCACCTGGCGATGTGCTGATCAAAGAGCACAGGCAGCCATTTCAGCGTGGTTTCCTGAGTGGTCGTTCGCTCCAGGCGAATGGCTCCCAGCTTGGCCACTTTCTTCTCGTGACGGCGCAGACTTTCCTTTTTCAGCAGTTCCTTCACGACTGCTCCCTCGGCATCGAATTCGATGGCTGGGCAAGGCTCCTCGATGGCGATCTCGAAGGGATGCCTCATGGTCTTCAACGCAGTGAAGAGCAGGCTGTGCTCGGGCACGGCGCTAAACGATAGCGCCCTCTCGCCACCCAAGACCTTCATGAGCGCTGGCATCACTTCATCGAGATCGGCAGGGAGGCAGAGCACATCCGAGTAGTCAGACCGCGGATCACCCACGAACCGCAGGCATCCCTTCGCATCGCGAAACAAGGGCAGGATGGCTTTGATGCCCTCGTCCTCGGCCACCAGACAGCAGAGACCTTTACCCGGCCCATAAACCTCAAGGAAGACCTTCGCCCACGCATGAAGAGTGAAGACTTCGCGGCGTGGCTGAGCCAGCCATAGACGATGCCAGTCGGTAGCAAGTGCCTCCAAGTCACCCACCTTGTCGATGATCCGCACGTTCATCATGCGGACTTGCGGCAGACATAAAAAATCCACGAAGAGACGGGATCGACATCCTCAGCCTTCGCGTGCTGACCGTGACCATCGTAAATGACCTCGGGCACAAATCCCAGTCGTTCGAGCTGCGCCACCTGCGCCTGCTTGGAGATGTAATACATCGGCACTTTGAAGAAATTGCCACTGTCATGGCGCAGCGCGTATTCAGGCTCATCGACCGCACAGTGCAAGGAACGACGCCAGTCACGAATGCCCTCAATGAACTGCCACACATTCTTCGCCATGCGCACCGGATGCTTGGACCGATTGAGATACCGGATTGAGTAAGGCACCACCTTGGGCCGATCACGATTGTGTGCCGAGAAGGCAAAAATCCCGCCCGGCTTGAGCACACGGCGCACCTCGGCCAGCGTCTGCATCCGGCCTTCGTGGGACAGGCAATCCATGCCGTTGAAGGAGAACATCACGAAATCGAATTCCCCAGCGGCATACGCAGAGAGATCGCGTGCATCGCGTTCTTCAATCTGCGCCCCTGGGAAGTGCTCGGCTGCTTCACGCACCATGTCTGGCGAGTAGTCCACGCCCACGTAGGAGCCTGCCAGAGGTATCAGGTAGCGGGTGGAGCGGCCTGCTCCGATGCCAATGTCCAGCACACGGCCACCTCGAATCGCCTCGCCATACTCGCGCAAGAAGGCCTGCTCCTCGGGCAGCACAAATTCCTTCTCTGCATACCACGAGGCCGCCGTCTTGCTCAGGTAAAAGTTCTTGTTGAGTGAATCAATGTCATCACGGGCTGCCATGCCGATGTATGGCCGAGATTTTGCATGGTGCAAATCCACATCCATCGAGAGCCTAGGTCCGTTCGCCTTTAACCTTGCCCAAGCCCTCATCGGCGGTAAATCAAGCGGCGATGACCTTCCAGGAACTCCGCTCCTTCATCTCCGCCGACCAGTTTCGCTACGACGGCGCTGCGGGCAGGTTTTGGACGATCTGGTTTCGCGAGAGCGGCTTTCGCTTCACTGTTATCATGCGCCTCTGCGCCTTCTTTCGCTCCCAAGGCTGGAGCCGCTGGGGCATTTATCACGTCTTCCGCTTCTGGCATCGGCGGCAGCAGGTGAAATACACGACTTACATCAGCTTTGAGTCTTCCATCGGACCTGGGCTCTACCTGGGGCATCTGCTTTGTATCGTGGTCAATACCCAGACGGTGATTGGCAGGAATTGCACCCTCGGCCACGGAGTGACTCTGGGGCAAACCCATGCGCGCAGCAAACAGCCTGGCTGCCCAGTGATCGGAGACAACGTTTACCTGGGATGCGGTGCCAAGCTCATTGGCGGCATCAATGTGGGAGACAACGCCGCCATCGGCCCCAACTCGGTCGTCATCAAAGACGTGCCAGCCATGGGCGTCGTCAGTGGCATTCCTGCCCAGGTGATCTCGATGAAGGGCTCTGATGGTTACGTGTCCAATCAAGCCTCTGAGTAATTCCTTCATCGCCTCCAACCACGACAGCCCCCTTCCCCGTATGAACCCGATGATCTCACGCCTTCTCGTCAGTCTCCTCATTATCATGACTTCGGGACTACGAGCCGAAGGCGTTTCATCGCTTCTGCCGCCGAATGCCCGGCTGGCCATCATTGGCGACAGCATCACGGAGCAGAAGCTGTATTCGAAGTTCATCGAGACCTACCTGCTGGCCTGTGCTGGACGGAAGGACATCGAATGCTGGCAATTCGGCGTGAGCGGCGAGATGGCCATCGGCATCGTCTCGCGGGCGGATATTGATCTTAACCTCTTCAATCCCACCATCGCCACGCTTTGCTATGGCATGAATGACGGGATGTATCAGCCCTACAGCCCGAGCATCGGAACGAGCTATGAGGCCAATATGCGCCGAGTGCTGGAGAAGCTGCAAAGCATCGGCGTGCCCCTGGTAGTTATCGGATCACCCGGTGTGGTGGACTCACATTTTTTCCAGCGGTTCCCGGCCTCGGAATACAATGCCACCCTCGGCCAGCTCGGGAAGATCGTGCGCAAGCTGGCGGCGGAGTCAAAGCAACCCTTTGCCGACATTCACTCGACAATGCTTCAAGGGATGATTGGTGCCAAGAAGACCCTGGGCGAATCCTACGATGTGGCGGGCGAGGATGGCATACATCCTGGCCCCAACGGCCATGTGCTCATGGCTCAGGCTTTCCTGAAAGCGCTCGGCATGACCGGCGACATTGGCACCCTTGAAGTCGATCTCCAAGGTGCCAGTAAGTCCACCGAGGGGCACTCTGTTCTCCGTGCCAGTGACGGCACAGTGGAGATCGAAAGCTCACGCTGGCCGTTCTGCTTCGATCTTGATGCGATGAGCATCCTGCCCTTCTGCACATTCAATGAGGACCTGAATCGCCTCACTCTCAAAGTCACCCACCTTGGCAGTGCCAAGGCGAAAATCACCTGGGGAAAGGAGACCCGTGAATTCACGAGCGAACAACTGCAAAAAGGGATCAACCTGGCCGCTGAGTTCGCCGAGACGCCGTTTGATACCCCTTTCGCGAACCTCATAGATGCCGTGGCCCAAAAGCAGGCCTTCGAGACACATGCTTTCTGGAACATGGCCTACCCTTTCCGCGGACAGAATCTGGACCCCACGAAGGCAGAGACCAAGGCTGCTTACAAAGAATTGAAACAGAAGGTCAATGAGGGTCGTCGCCCACTTGTAGAGGCTGCGCTTGCTCAGCTCAAACCCGTAAAGCACACGATCACGGTGGTGCCTGTTCCGTAAGCGGGTGCTTTGTCACAGTGGCTCCATGAAGAACCAGTCGTGCAACCCCTTGCGGTCATGCTCGACCATGGCGTGTATTTCTTCAAAGTTCAGGCTGTGCAGCTCAGGATACTTGTCGTAATCCAAGCCGCAGAGCGTGTATCGCTCGATGCGATGTGTTTTCTCAAAACGCCCGCGAATAAGCGCGCTGAGGCCTGGCTCCAGGCAGTCGTGCAACTCCACAAAGATGTCCACATGCTTTAGCCACGGCACCTTCACGGGGTCGAGCACCTCGCGCTCACCCGTGTCAATGTCCATCCAGATCAGCGGTTTTACTCCTGGTTTATGGGCGGCGAGATCACTCGCCGAGCAGTGCCCACGCATGACGAAGCGATCCTCAACGCCGTTGAGTTTGGCGATTTCCAGGCACCGATCTCGGGCTTCAGCCACGGTTTCGTAACAGATGATCTGGGCCGCTGGAAAAAGCCGACCCAGTCCGGTGCCGTAAATTCCCTCGGAAGCTCCCACATTGATAATCTCGCTGTATTCCTTGGTCGCCGCCAGACGCTCGATCAGTGGGAAAAGCTCCTGTTCACAAGCTCCAATCGTGAATTCGAATCGACCGGAGATATACATGTCTCTGGGAAACGTCATCCCTTTGAAAGGGCCTCGCACCACCTCGTCACCATACAGGCCCTGAGCACGCAGCCGAGCCTCGATCTTCCTTCGCATGACCCGCTTTCGCTGATAGGTGAGGAAACTCATCGCACGGTCCACGAGTTTAAAGCCCATCAGCCATTGCGTAGGCCCATCAACGAGCTGAAAAAGAGCAGGATGCATGGCTGTGCGGTGTCATCGAACGCTTTGTTTGTCACCTATTTTTGTCACTCTAGTTGGCAAAATGAAAGAGCGGATAAGCACGCCATCGCAATGGCTTTCAAGGTTCCGTGGATATCGACTTCTTGCGCCACCAGCCGCCAAGCAAACGGGCAAGCATGTGTGATGGGCGTTCGACTACCATGTAGAACGCCGCAGACACTATTGCCGCAACCATCATGCGCAGAATCCAGCCGAGCAGTGGATGGAGGGAGTCGAAAAGATGTCGGCCCTCTTGCGGCTGCGAGACCGAGTGCATCAGATAAATCGAATAGCCGCCAGCCCCAAGCTTTCCCATCCAGGTGATCACATCGGGCCGACGCATCTCAGCCATAAACCAGGGCACCATGAACAGTCCGAAGACGGGCAGTGAATATTTAAACGGCAATATCTCCTTCATGCCCAATATAAGAAGAATAGAAGACGCCGCCCACACCGCCCACCGGGCCATGACGAGGTGGCGCTCTGTCCAACCTGATACGGACCGCGCATAGCAGGGTTCCACCCTCACGCCAGCCACCCACTCCGCCAAAGCGCAGCCCCCCAGCCACGTCGGCAGGCATACGAGCCATGTCCACGCATTCCCATAAGCGGTGATGTGACCGAAGCCCTCATCCGATTGCAGGCAGAACAGCCACGATATTGCTAGCGCAATGATCGCCACCGGCAGTGCGCCGACGCGTGCCATCGCCATGCGAAGCGCGGGATAGGCCGCGTAGTAGATCAACTCGCAATAGACTGACCACAGCACGTTCTTCAGCCATCGTTCGGTGCCCCACCATTGATGCAAAGCTACAGCCACTAGCAGCGGAAGCCCAATCCGCGTAAACCGCCGCAGATAAAACGACACCGCATCAAATCGCGTCCCAACCATGTGCGCATAGTGAATACAAAAGCCGGAGATCACGAAGAACACCATCACCGCGGCAACTCCCGAGAATGGCGCGATTAGCGCCTTGCGAATCAGTTCCGCATTCGTCCCCGACGCCAATGAGTCCAGCGGTGGCGCACCCAAATGCGACAGCACTACCCAAAGCGCGCTGACAAAGCGCATCACGTTGAGAAACTCGAAAGTGCGCCGCTCGCTCATAGCTCGGGGCGGGAGATGATGCCCCGGCGTGACAACCAGTGCAGCACTTTGGCAGACCATAGCATCCACTGATGCCGCCAGGAGATGCTGCCCACAATTGTCGCGGTGGGAGCGTCGAACTCGCGGGCGCGCTTGAAGAGCCACGGATTGCGTCCGTGCATCACCATCACACGACCGCCGGAGGGAATGAAATACGGAATCCAACTGAACCAATTGTAAGTCACCGGCAGCACATGATAGCGCACCTGTGACTGAAAAAGGCTGAGCCTGAAAGCTGGCTGATCATTGGTCGTATGCTGGCGCACATGCGTCTCATGGTTCTGCTGCCAAAGCCGAAGAAACTCTAGTGAGGCAGGGCTCTTTCTGAAGGCGAAAACCCCGGTATTGAAAGCGCCGAAGGCTGGAGGGATGCTGCTGAAGGGCTCCTTCTGCTGCTCGAAGGCGTAATTCACTTCGGCATTGCCATCGGGTGTCACCAGCAAGTCATAGCGATCCAGTAGATCAAACAAACCCGTGAGGGGATGTGGCACATAGGTGTCGCTGTCGAGATAGACGGTGAGGTCGAAGGGTGAACGCGCAAACTGCTCGATCTTCCGGTAGTAGGCACCGCTGTCGAGAGCCGCGTAAGTCTCCGTCGTTGAAGCAGAGGTGATGGGCATCACGATATCGAACTCCGCATCGGGCTCCATCGCCTGATCGGTGACAAGACAAATCTTTGCCGTCGCGTCTGCGGCCTTCACCGAGCGTGCAGACACGCGAGCTTCAAGCACATACTTCGCGCCGAAGGCGGTGTAAAGAAATCCACGCGATGTGTTGCTCATGGTTTGATCGCGATGGCGAGGATTTCATCACCCATTCCGAGAAGATTGCCGCCGAGGTTCACAGCCGATTTGGCAAGACCGATCCAGCGGGGACGACGGGCGGAAGCCTCTGGTGCGGCACCTTGCACGATGGCATCCTTCTGTGCCTGCCAGCGGCGCGCATTCTCCTCGACGGATCGCGTCAGTTCGCTCAGTCGTGTGAGTTCGACATTGTAACGAATACTCTCCACGCGCAGCCCGGCCTTCTTCAGAAACGCTGCGTAAGTTTCACGCGTGTAAAACGAAGCGTGGATCGGCGGCGGATCGCCCACGAAGCGGTGTGCCAGCCGCCAGCTTGGCGAGGCGAACTGTGTGGGCACCACCGTCACATGCGCACCACCGGGCCGCAGCACGCGCGCCATCTCCTTTAGCAAATCGAGCGGCTGCCCGATGTGCTCCATCACATGACTGCTGAAGACGACATCGAAGTGATTGTCAGGAAACTTCGCGTCCTGGAGCATGCCGTTGAAGACTTCAATTCCCAGTTCGGTGCGCGAGAAGTCAGCCGCCCACTTCGCGATCTCAGCTCCCTGGGGCTGCCAGCCTTTCTCCTTCGCCACGCTCATGAAGAAGGCCGCGCTGCATCCCACATCCAGGATGCGCCCCGTTTTACGGAACGGCTCGAAGCGCGCCAGCATCGTCTCCATCCGCTCGCGATTGCGCACCACATACTTACCGCCTCGCTTCTCATACGTGGGATGCACATTCGTATCTCCAAAGGTGCCATCGTAGAGCTTCGAGTCCTCACTCTGGATCTCAGGTGCGAAAATGAAATCGCAACTGCGGCAAACTCGTATGCCATGCGCACCTTCCGCAGGCATGGCCACATGATCGGAAGAACCGCAGAGCGGACACGGACTGGAAGCGGGAGAATGGGAGGTCATTGAGTAAAACATTTCCCGTCGGGACGGGCGCTCATAGTGGGCGAGCGACGCCGAGAATCAAGCAGTCCGTCACGACTCGCACCAATTCCGATTTGTGAATCATTCCTCCGCTTGATTTGCATTCATCCATTCCCAGCGCTAGCGCCTTCCCGCGCATGACCCTCCCTCTGACATTCCGATGAGCCTTGCCCGCCGTTTTCTTTTCGGTTCGGGCTTGAGCCTTGTTGATCAGGTGCTGAAGATCGCCAGCGCATTCATTCTCACGCCCATTATCGTCAATGGTTTGGGCGCGGATCTTTACGGTGCATGGTCCCTGCTCATAGCCGTCTTCGCTCAGTATGGGTGGCTTGATCTCGGCCTCGCGGTCTCGATGCCGCGCTTCTTCGCCAAGGCCATCAGCAGCAAGGAACCCGGTGCCATTCGCTCGCTCGCCAGCACAGGGGCGGGCATTTTTCTTTGTGTCGCCGTAATCTCTGCCGCAGTCACGGTCGTCGTTGCCTGGCTGGCACCGGCGTGGTTCGAAGCCCCCAAGGCAGCCGAGGTCGCCCGCTCCGTGGTCATCGTCTTTGGCACCTTCCTCGCGGTGCAGACCACAGCACAACTCAGCCTCGGATATTTGAAGGGCCATCTGCGTTACGATAAGATTGCTCTCGCCTCGATCATCCGCGTCACGCTGACAGCTGTGCTCTTCGTAATCTGCATTCAGCGCGGCTGGGGCCTCCTCGGCATCTCCCTCATCCACGCTGGCTGCGGCATCCTCGAGTGTGCCATGCTGACCATGTTTTCGCGCGGACTCCAGCCGCCGCTCACCGCGAACCTGCGGGAGTTCGATAAAACCAGAGCGCGCGAGCTGCTTGGCTTTTCCGCGGCTGCCTTCGTGATCAATGCCAGTGCTAACCTTCGCAGCACCTTCCAGCCTATCATCATCGCCTCGCAGATCAGCGAGGCTGCGGTGACCGATTACTCCCTCGGCAGCCGCTTCCCGATCCTTTTCGTCGATCTCGCACACATCGTCGCGGGTGGACAGTTGATCGCCCTTTTCAGCCGCCTCGCCGGTCCCGCGCATCTGGAGGATCTGAAGCGCGCCTTTGTCTTCGCATGCCGCATGTGCGCCGCCATGGCTGTGCTCGGCGCGGGCATAATGTGGATGTTTGGCCTGCCCTTCCTTCAGCGCTGGATTCCAGCACACGCCCTTGAGGCCTGGAGCGTGTTGATGCCCTCCGTCCTGCCGAAGGCCCTCTTCGTGGCGCAGACACCCAGCATGGCTGTGCTCTTCGCGCTGGCCCGCCACAAGCGCCTCGCTGTCTGGGACTGGGTCGGCGGGCTATGCAACGTCGCTCTCACCTGGTGGCTCTGCGCGCAGGTCGGCGCAGCGGGGGCTGGGTGGGCCACCTGCATTGAGCAGTCTCTCATCTGTGCATTCGTGTGGCCTATGTTCGCTGCTCGCGCTCTGGGACTCACTTTCTCAGAGGTCTGCGGTGGTCTCCTCGTCTGGCCCGTCCTCCGCGCTGCTTTGATTCTCGCTCCTTGCACCCTGCTCCTGCGCTACGCACAGCCAGACTACCTCATCCTGACCGCTATCGGTCTCACTTCGTGCGCCTGGTTCAGCGTCGCATCAATCTTCACCATGGGCACTGAGGAGAAAACTTGGCTGCTCAAATTGATGCCTTTCCTCGCCAGGTTCGGCATCAAAGGTGGTGCAACGGCCAACGATGCCAGCTAAAGAATCGAAAACTCATGTGTGGAATCGCCGGAGCCTTTAATCGTAGAGGAAGAACTATCGACACCACCGTGCTCGAACGCATGGCAGGCGAGATGACGCACCGTGGGCCGGATGACTCGGGCTTCTTCACCTCGCCCTGCGCTGGCCTTGCCTTTCGAAGGCTGAGCATCATTGATCTGTCGGGTGGTCATCAGCCCATCGGCAATGAGGACGGGCGCATCCAGGTGATCCTCAACGGCGAAATCTACAACTACCGTGAACTGGCCGCCGAACTGCAAGCTGCGGGCCATGTTTTCAAAACAAAGTCCGACACTGAGACCATCGTCCATGGCTACGAGGAGTGGGGCGATGCGGTCTTCACTCATCTGCGCGGCATGTTCGGCATCGCCATCCTCGATACGCGGCGCAACCGCCTGCTCGTGGCGCGTGATCGCTTTGGCATCAAGCCAGTGTATTGGACCGAGCGCGACGGCTTGTTTCTTTTTGCTTCGGAAATCAAATCTCTCCTCGCTCACCCGGCGGTGAGCCGAGCGGTAGATGCGAAAGCCATCGGCGAGTATCTCACCATGCGCTACCCGCTGGGGCCGGAGACCATGTTCGCAGGCATCCGCTGCCTCCCGCCTGCAGGGATGATGATCGTGGACGAGGTGGATGTGATCGAGTCGAGCTACTGGCAGATGCCATACGACAGGCCTTTGATCACGACGATGGAGGAGGCGGAACATGAGCTGGAGACCGCGCTGCGCGACGCCGTGAGCAGCCATCTCGTAGCCGATGTCCCGCTGGGCCTTTTCCTCAGCGGCGGCGTGGATTCCACCACGATGCTCGCCTTCATGACCGAGCTGACCTCGCAGCCCGTGAAGAGCTTCACGGCCAACCTCGGCGACAATCTCACGACCGATGTGGCCGCTGCGCGCGACGCTGCACGGCACTTCGGTGCCGATCATCGCGAGGTGATGATCGAGCCTGCGGACATCGGCTTGCTGGAGAAAATCGTGTGGCATCTCGATCAGCCGATCAGCGATCCCGCCGTGCTGCCGACGTATCTGCTCTCGAAAGCTGCGCGACAGGAGGTCACCGTCGTGCTCAGTGGCGAAGGCTCGGACGAAACCAATGCCGGCTATCGCCACTACCTCCGTCATGCCGCCTATGCCAAGCACGAGACCTGGCTGCGTGCGCTCGCCCCTCTCTGGCCCGCGTTGCGCCATGTGCCCGGCGCAGGTGCCCGGCTCAATGGCTTGATGCAAATCGCCCGCTGTAGCAGCGAAGCGGGCCGCTGCCTGCTTACCTTACGTGGTGATGACCGCAGCGACTTGCTTTCTCCTGCCACGCGCGCCGCGATGAACGATTCGGAGTCCAAGCTGGCCGCCGTGATGCAGCTCTGCGCCTCACGCGATCCCGTGGAACGCATGCAGCACCTCGACCGCTGGACGTGGATGAGCGAATGCACGCTCATGAAGGCTGACCGCATGACGATGGCCGGGAGCCTGGAGGCCCGTGTGCCATTCCTCGATCACCCGCTTGCCGAGATCGCCGCACGCATCAGTCCCGCTCTGCGCCTGCATGGTGGCGAGACGAAGGCCGTGGTGCGGCGCATCCTGCACAAGCGCTTTCCTCCTTCCTCCACCCGTCCTCAATCAGGCTTCGTGCTGCCGCTCTCGCAATGGTTCCGCGAGGGCGATTTCAATCAATGGGTGTCCACGCTCCTCACTACGGAGAGCTTCGCCAAACGTGGTGCAGTCGATCCCATCGTCGCGCGGCGTATCGTGGATGGCTACCTCGCCACCGGACGTGATACGAACGTCATCTGGCGGCTCATATGCCTGGAGCTTTGGTTCCGCATTTTCCTCGACTGATGACTCCGCGCGGCCCGATTCAGGTGATCTTCACCGTCGATACTTTCACACGCGCCACACTGGGCGGCGGGCTGCTGCGACACATGAACTACGCACCTGAGATGCAGCGGCGCGGCGTGAATTTTCAATGGCTCACGATGGAGAGCGATGTGGACACCGCCTTTCAAGAGCACCACGCTATCCAGGTCCGCGTGGTGCCGATGCCGCAAAACGAGCCGCTGCAAAAGCGGCGCGAGCATCTCCTAGCAGCAGCGATTCGTGAGGCAGCCACCCATCCGCGCGGCACACGAGTTGTGACCACGGACAGTTGCGGCGTTACGCGCGGCACCATCCGCCTCCTGCGCGATGCGCGGCGACAAGCCATCCCGGCCACGCACAACACCTCAATGGTGCCCGGCCCGCTGCCAACGACGTGGCTCGCGAACCTGAGACTTAAACTCCAATGCCGCGCCTTCTTCGGAGCCCATGCGCTCGTCATCCCGCAGACGCGCGCCATCGAGCGGTTCTTCCGCGACTACGTTGGCCTCACCACATCGAAGCTCGAGGTCATCGGCAACGGCGTCGATAGCGCGAAATACGCACCTACCACCGCTGAGATTAAAAGCGCCGCAAGGCAACGGCTTGGCATCCCCACCGATGCGCCCGTGGTGCTGTCCGTCGGCAGTCTCGTGCCACGCAAAGGCATGGACCTCTTGATCAAAGCATGGCCTGAAGTGCTGCGCCGATTCCCCACTGCGCGGCTCGTCATCGCGGGCAGCGTCGGTCGCCGCTCCACCTTCATGGATCAGGCCGCCACACTCGATACTTACACGAGCGAGACGCTCTCACTCATCGACGCACTGCCTAATCCGAAGAGTGTCATGCTCTCGGGCCGCGAGGTGGAAGACGTGCGCGATTACTACCATGCCGCCGATACCTTCGCTTTCGCCTCCGAACGCGAAGGCCTGCCCAACGTCGTGCTGGAAGCCATGGCCTGCGGCTTGCCTTGCCTGCTTGCTCCCTACGATGGCTTCCCGCGCGACGGCGAGGAGTTCGGCACTGCGGACAGCCACTTTGTCAAAGCCGAGCGAACTGTGCCCTCGCTCGCCAGCGGCATCACGCACCTGCTTGCAGACAGCGCCTTGCGCTCGCAGCTTGGCCCAGCTGCGCGTCAATGGATGCTGGACACCCAGGATCTCTCGCCCATGCTCGACCGCTGGGCAGCGATGTATCACCGCTGCGCGCAAACACCATGAGCAAGCCTCCCTCAGATCGTCTCCAGGAGTTGGACGCCTTGCGCGGCATCGCCGCGATCATCGTCGTCTTCTTCCACTACACCACGCAATACCAGGAGCTGTTCGGCCACGTCATCCCTCCCGCACTCACCCTGCCACCGGGACGCTACGGCGTGCAGTTGTTCTTCGTCATCAGCGGCTTCGTCATCTTCCTCACCCTCACCCGCGCCTCCTCGATCTGGGACTTCGCGGCGAACCGCTTCAGCCGCCTCTACCCGCCCTACTGGGCCTGCATTGTCATCACCTTCGCCATCATGGCCTGCCTGCCCATGCCTGGTCTGAATGTCAGCATCGTCGATGCGATCGCCAATCTCACCATGCTGCAATACTGGCTCCAGCGCCCCTTCGTTGATGGCGTGTATTGGACGCTTGCCGTCGAGCTGATCTTCTATGCCTTCGTCAGCGGGCTGCATCTCATCGGCCTGCTGCGGCGCGTGGAATTGTGGGTCTCCATCTGGCTCGCGCTCATCTTCATCACGCAGGCCATCGTGCAGTCCGGGGTGAATATCTCTCCGCTGATTCGCACCACACTCCTGCTCGAGCACGGTCACTTTTTCTTCGCCGGAGTGCTCTTCTACCGCATCAGAAACGATGGCTTCACCTGGCTCCGCGCCGCACTCATCCTCGTGTGCATCGCTGCCGCATGGGTGGTGCGCGATGTGCCACACATGCTCTCGCTCGTCGCCGCATCAGCTCTGTTCGCGCTTTTCGTCAGCGGCAGGCTCGGATGGATCACGGTCGGCCCGCTGCTCTTCCTCGGCGAGATCTCCTATCCGCTCTACCTCCTGCACCAGCACATCGGCTACACCATTATCAATTCGATGCAAAAGGCAGGCCTCGTCGCCGAAGCGTGGCTGCTCGTGCCCATCGTCATCGTCATCGTTCTTTCGATGCTCGTGAACCGCCTCGTGGAGAAACCCGCGCGCCAGTGGTTGCGCGATGTTTGGAAAAACAGCGCTCTGCGCCGCGTCCTCTTGAAACCTCCCGCCAAAACCTGAACCGCCATGCCAGCCGACTCCGCCACGCCACGCTCGAAGACGCCGCTTTGGATCGTCCTTGTTGCAAACGCATTCGTGCTCGTGGTCCTGCTCGGCCTGGGCGAGATCGCCTTTCGCGTGCTGCGCGTTGATTTCGTGAAGCTCCAGGCCGGTGGCAAGGACCCTCGCGACGCCTACCCCCTGTGCTTCCGAGAGCCCGACGAACCGCTGGGCGATGCCTTCTTCAAGCGCACGGGCGGACAAACCTGGACAGGTCGCCCGCTCGCCGAAGCACTGCCACTTTTCCACGCCACCGATCAGGCCTACGCAGACGAGGCACCCTTCACGCTGACCTTTGACCGCGAGGGCTTCCGCAACCCCGCCCCCCTCACGGATTGGGACGTCGCCGTGGTCGGTGATTCGTTCACGGAGTCCGGCTACCTGCCCTTCGAACAGATCTTCACCAGCGTCGCTGCTGAGGCATCGAAGCTCCGCATCAAGAACCTCGGTGCCTGCCACACCGGGCCGCTCTCGCATGTTGAGTTCCTCAAACGCTTCGGCTCGGCAACCTCCTGCCGCCACGCCGTGCTCGCCTTCTTCGAAGGCAATGACATCCGTGACGCCGAGCGCGAGACCGCCGACTTGAAACACTTCCGCGAAACCGGCACCCGCCCCTCTCGCGAGATTCCGCCACAGACCTCGCTCATCAAAGCCATCTGGCAGACCGCCAAGTCTGTCGTGAAAGGCAAACCCGCCGTCCGCTTCCAAAACGCCACCTTCATCGGCGCAGGCAAGTCACTGCCCATCACCATCAAGACACCGCCTCTACCGGAGAACCCAGACACCCTAACCAACGAGCAGCACGCCCTCGTCTCCACCTTCCTCGACGCCTGGAGCGAGACCGCCCGTGCGAACGGCGTCAAGCCCTGGCTGCTCTACATCCCCTCCAACCCGCGCACCTATCACGGACTCGTGCGCTACGAGCCAAACGTCGCCACGCCACTGCGTGAATGGACACCCACCGCATTGCCCGCCTTGATCCAGAAGCTTTGCGAAGAGAAAGGCATCGCCTTCATCGACACCTGTCCCGCGCTGCGAGCCGCCGCCGAGAAAGGCACGCTGGTGTTCAATCCCATCTTCGATACCCACCTCAATGCCGAAGGCTCACGCGTCGTCGGCGAAACGCTCGCCACAGCGCTCCGGCGATGATGGCAGCGCACTCTTTGAGATTCGAGAGCTAGAGGCTGCGCTTGCTCGCATCCCCGCGCCTCCCACCTGAGCCAAACGCATGTCGGTCAGATGGCAAAAGAATCACAAATGAACACAAAACTCAGTGGCCCGAATATGGCTATCACTTAGCCATGCCTCCCTCGGCGAATGCCCTTACTCACATCTACTTCGCCATCCGCACCGCCTTTGAGCCGACTTGCATCCGGGCAGGAGGCATTGCCCGTGTTATCAACAACGCCAGCCGATTGCTCCCCTATGGGATTCGGTTTCACGTCATCGCCCCATGTGACCCTGGTGCCACGCCAGAGATCCGCGACCACAACGGCATCCAGTGGCACCTCTTTGAGCGCGGCAGCCTGCTCGGCATCAAGGCAGAGCCCGTAGCCGAGGCGCTCGAGCTTGCCCTCCAGCTCATCGCCCAGAGTCCGCATCAAGGTGAAGCCCACCTGATCATGCCGTGCAACCTCGGCCCCGGTTCCGCGAAGGTGCTGAAAAAGGCAGCCCGGCTCGGCATTCCCTCCGTGCTGCCGCTCACCATGTTCCCCGAGCCCACGAATCCGCTCTCGATTCGCGACCACCTGCGCCTTCGTCGTGAGAGAAAATGGTTCCAGCCCATCACCGCCGCTCACACCACCAGCACCGTCTCCGCCCGTGCGATCTGCGAAGTGGCGGGAAAGCCTGCCGACTGGGCCAGGGTGATCCGCACTGGCGTCGATCTGAAACGCTTCCACCCCGCCGCCACACGAGAGGAAAAGCTCGTCACAAGACAAGCCCTCGGCCTGCCGACGGATCGCCCCGTAGTCCTCTTCGTGGGAGGAGCCACCCAACGCAAGGGCGTGGATTTTCTCCTGGATGCCTGGGAGCAGTTCGTTAGCGACCACGGCACCAGGGCCGTGCTCGTCATGGTCGGCGGCACCGCAGACCGCCCAGGAGTCAACCCCCGCCAGCGGAACGACTACCTGCACTTCGCCGAGGTCTTCGCTCGTCGTTTAAAAGACATCCAGAGCAAGGCCGACGTCAGGTTCATGGAGCATCAGACCACCATCGAGACCTACTACCAGGCCGCCGACCTCTTCGTCTTCCCCTCCCGACACGAAGGCCTGCCCAATACCGTCCTGGAAGCCATGGCCTCGCGCCTGCCCGTGCTTACCACACGCTTCATCGGCTTCCCGGACGAGGGCGCCGAGATCGGCTTCGAAGGCCAGCACTTCATCAGCCTGCCACGCGACCCGCGCGTCTGGTCCGCCACTCTCGCAGAACTCCTCGCCAATCCCGAGCGCCGCGAGACCCTCGGCTACGCCGCCCGGCTATGGATGGAGAGCCATCAAAACCTCGATCACCTCTCCGCCGAAGCCGCCCAGTATTTTCACAGCCTCGCCCGCACCCAGACTCCAGAGACGCACGGGAAGCGCAAGAGTCGGCAGTCATCGTAGCCTGGACAACATCGTGCCAATGCCAGCTTAACGAAGTGGAGCGGGTGATGGGAGAATCTCCTTCACTCGCCAAGGCTTGATAAATCAAGGGTTCGGGAACCAACCGGGTGTGCCAATGTCTCGTATCAGTGTATCACTTTGGCAACAATTATTGCGCAAAGCGTCTCGATAAACGGAAGCGCATCAGCTTTTGATGCTCAGCTTCCGAGCAAGTTTTACGGCCTTCCGCGCTGGTGTTGGAGTCTGCTGGGCTGGCTTCGGCTCTGGGGTAGCTGGAGCGTCTTCGAGGTCGGTTGCTCCAATCTCGATTGCACGTTCATGCAAGGCGTTCAGGAGGTCTTCTCGAATGAAATCAGGCTTAGTTTTGCAGATTTTCTGCACCACGTTGTATGGATTGAGAATGAGGGCATAGCTTAAAGGGCCGTTCGGACCGGAAGCAACTTTGATGAAGCCTAGTTTATCCAAAACTTTGATCCTCTCCGACCATGTTTGGACCGCTCGTTGACCAGAAAAACCAGAATGAAAGGCCATTTCAGGCTGTTTATTCAGAATCACAAAGCACTCATCATAAGCTCTGCACCACAAATCAAAGTAAGTCGAGGAAACCGGTTTATTTTTGGAGAGCGAATCCATTATGACCGCCATCAAAGGCAGGATTCGAGGAACCGTTGTAAACCCAACGCGCTTTTGCCGAAGCCAGAGGTCTGCGTCAGTAATTTCAGGCCACACCTTTTGCCGAAGGGCGAGCTTTTGTTCTGAAATCTTGGCTTTGGTTTTTTCTGCCATGGCTGTATAATAAGAAAAGTTGGCGGGCAGCGGTTTGGACCCGCAGCCCTTTCAAACAGTGATTTTTCCGAAACCTGCGGCGAGCGTTGTTTGGGGTTGGAATCCCATCCGGCGCTCGTCGCGCTGTTTGATACGATGATCTTAGGTTTGGCCTGAATTTATGCAATGTAACGTGCATAAAATCTCAGCGAGTGACGCAGCATCAATGTCGATTGACACTAGTGACTAGAAATGAACCGTGAAAACTGAACATTCGAGTTCCGCTGAACGTGCATCCTATTGACGCTGGAAGGTCGTAAATACAAGGACGAAGTGCGTTCCTGCCGGTGCTCACATATTCTCGTGTGTGCTATATAGGTGCTCCTCGTGTTCTCCAGGTGCTCGCAGTGTGGAGGGGATGGTCAAGGGGAGGGAAATGAAATTCGCCGGTTGCGAACAGGCACGGCGGGAAAGACCACTTCGGCGGACTGTCTGAGCCATTCGAGGGCGGCCCGATATTCTGGCGTTGCCTCATACGGGCGAGGCGTTGCCCCTCTGCTATTCGCTAGCGGTTGGAGAATCCCAGCTCTCCGCAGTGCATCCAGTGAAGGGCGGAAATCAGGCGGCAGCACACGGCGCGAAAGCTGCCCATCCATCACAAGCAGGTTTAGCACAATCGCGGCTTGGGCTTCGTCCTGGATAAGCTGGGCAATGCGCAGCATGAGACGAAAAGGAGTGACTGGCGAGGGGTGCATGGTTTGCCGCTGTTGGATGAAGGCAAACAAGCTATTGAGCGTCTGGGCAGCATCCAGCGCGAGACGCTGAATCAGCGGTGTGAATGCGCCCCAGTTCGTTGCCGTGTGTCCAGTGCTCTGCCCTTGCGCAGTCGCAGGGATTTGGAATCCGTTGGGTGCTTTAAGCCTGTGCCGCACCTCAAAGCGAACGCGACGGTTTGTTTTTGCATAAACGCAAACCTCCCGGCCCTGCCCGCACTGGATTCTAATGCTTCGGGAATGGCCGTCTCGCAGTTGATCGGCGCTAAGCCGGTCAAAGCTCCGAGTGCTGGCTTCAAGCTCCGAAAACGCCACCAGATGCGGCGTAATGCGGTCAATCTCCAAGATCGGGTCATCAGTCGCAAACTCCCAATAGGTTTCGCAATACTTGAGATTTAGGCGAGGTGCCCGAATCAGGTGTAGATTGCGGTCTGAGTTCACGCTGACACGTTCAAGCTCTCTCTCAAACACACGGAGCACGCTACGAAAGCAGTTCTCCAGATTTCCCCACCATCGTTCTCCGCTGGTGGCTTCCATGATCGTTCCGCAGGGAATCCAGTTATTGCGTCCATCCAAAGGAAACTCATTCAGCGGCCCCCAGCGCGGTTCGTTTACAAAGTCACTTGGAATGACGCCGAAGTTTCCAGGCTGGGAGGGAATGGCCCTGTAGCGCTGGCTTCGTGCGAACGTCGTAGGGTTGATTGAGACGGCAAGATGCGTTGTGGTGCCGCTATTGCTTTGGAATGATGAAAAACGCCACTGGCCCGCCCACAAGGGGGCGGAACGTGTTTGGCGCTGGCCTTCCGGCCCTAGCTGCAATTCTCCCCTTCGGAACTCCATTGGACGACTTCCCAAGCCGCTTTCATCGGGGCGATTGAAAAGCATGGAATAGCCGGGCCAGTTTTGGCCGGGTTCATTTCTCCAATCGGAGGGCGGGACGCTCATGTATTCCCGCACGGCCTGAATGTCTTCGGTGTGGCCCTCTAGCCTCCACGTTCCAAGGGTCATTTCTATTTTGTCCTGCTTCGCAGAGTGGGCGGCCACTTGCTGGGAATAGTCGAGACTGGGAAGTTCTGTTGGCATCGGGCATGGTGTGCCATCACTCCAGGGTCAACGCCATCTCTATACTATAGGAACAAGGGGGCCGAGCCGGGAGAAATCAATTTCAGGTGCTCCCCTGACAGTTTTTCCCGCGAAGGTGTATCACAAAAATCATGGTGGCGAAAAATAACGGTTTTGCCGGGCAAATCAGGCGGGTTTCGTATGCAATGAGTGTGCTACACAAATCACTTGATTTATGTGATACACTACGCCAAAAATACCCGCATGGAAAAGAAGCCCGTGCCCGTCGCCATTCTCGTTCGTGTCTCCACTGCCAAGCAGGACACGGCCCGCCAAGTCTCTGAGCTTCGCGCCCATGCGGAGGCCAAAGGCTGGGGCGTGGTGGAAGTGTGCGAGGAACAGGCCATTTCAGGCCGGGCCGATGAAGAGGAACGCCACGGCTTGAAGCGGGTGGAAGAACTCGCCGTCTCCGGGAAGGTGAAAAAGGTGCTCGTGCATGAGGTGTCACGCCTCGCCCGCCGGAACTCGCTCGTTCACAAGTTCGTTGAGACGCTGGAAGAGCACGGCGTTTCCCTCTACTGGCACGCCCATTCGATTGAAACCCTGCTCCCCAGCGGGAAGCGTAACCCCGCCGCTAGCGTCATGCTGGCCTTGCTGGCAGAGATCGCCCGCAGCGAGACAGAGACACTCCGGGAGCGCATCAATAGCGGCCTTGCAGAGGCCCGCAGGCAGGGAAAGCGGTTGGGACGCCCCCCAGGCTCCAAAAGGCCCGCCAGCGCGTTCCTAGCGGCTCACAAGGACATTGCTCGCCTGCTCAAGGAAGGCCACTCCATCCGCAACGCTGCCAAGATCAGCGGCAAGGCTCCTTTGACCGTCCAGCGGGTGAAAAAGGTGATGATGGCGGCATGAACGATTTCAAAGATCAGGATGTTTGAACGTCGTTTCCCAAACCTCTGAAAGATCAACTGTCCCCTCGTTCACAGCTTTCCAGCTCAATTTTTTGGCTTCATCGCCGGTCAAAACCGTGGTGTAGCCGATAGCTTCACTTCGGTTGCCATACTTATCAATCAAGCCGACGTGACCGATCATCACGGCTTTTGTGACTGGCAGGGGTGAATGGTAAATGGTCGAGTATGCCTTTGTTTGCTTGTCCCGAAGAACCGCATGTCTTTGACGCGGCGAAACCGATGCAAGCCCGTCGCGAATCCAATAGTGAACAGTGACCCGCACTCCCGCTTGAATGTTGTCTTCGTCCTCTTGAAATAGCTCTACATGTTTGAAATCACGATCAAAGATGTCACGCATCAGGTTCTCTAATTGCCCCTTTGGAGTGACATCATTGGCTTTATTCGGGCTTGCCACTGTTTGACCGGGGGACGCAGGCATTGAACTGCCATGGTTTGAGCTATCGCTGCATGAGCACTTCCCCAGCAAAAAGCAAAGCGCCAAGAGAACCATGAGTCCACAACCACAGCCAGTTTTCTCCTCCTTGTCCAGCTTGGCAAAGCCGCTCTTAGCATGATTCAAAGCGCTATCGAGCCTGAATCCGAAAAGGGAGAGTTGATAAAAAGCCGAAAGCGGTTGCTTCTCATCTCCAGGCAAGGGCGGAGGGATAGAAGAGGCTGGTTGTGTCTCGCTGGCGGGTGTGTCGTTGTTGGTGTCTTGCATGGTGGCGGCTTGAAAAATCAGGCCACCCGCCCAAAAACTCCTCTGACAGGTGGCAGGGGAGTTGGAAAGCCGTAACACGACGACCGCGACGGTCTTTAGCCGTGCCGGGTAGGCGCAGCCTGAACATGCACCGCCGCCTCCCCGACCATTGTCGAGTTAGCGGCGTTCCATTTTCGGCGAACGCTTGCCGCGTGTTAAACGGGGTTTCCACGCCCCAGCGTGAGGGTTTTTCCCCACGCCATATTCATCGTAGTGGTATGAGACGCCTTGGCAAGGGCGGGCTTGCCCGTCTGTCTCTTTAATGTCAGCCGCTTCGGAGCAAAACCATGAAACGAGCAGGGAAGCGGAGGGCCGTTTTTCACGGCAACAATTTTTCCCCGGCCTTCAAAGGGGTTGAGGGCGATAGCGCACCCTTTGCTTTTTTTCATCATGGGGGGAGGGGGCTGTCTCCAGGTGGGAGAGATCAAGCCCCTCGTAGCTCACCTTTGCCACTGCCGCCGCCAGCTCTTTGAGCTTGGCTTGGAAGTAGCGCTTTTCCATGCCTCTATCCTCACTGTCCCATCCGCAAAGGGCATCTGTGTATTCCACCGCCACGCCCGCCCGCGCCAGCTCCGTTCGGAAGTGGTGGCGGAGGGAGTGGAAATGAGCCTTTGGCCGGTGCCCGCAGGCTTTCTCTTTGAAGCGTGAGAACCACTTGGAGAAGCGGGTGCTGTAGCGGCCCGTGCTCTTGCCGGATTCGAGATCAGGGAAGAGGCGTGCCTTGGTTCCGTCCCGCCGCCGCTGCTCCACAAACTCAAGGAAGCCCATCTTGATGAGTTGAGGATGCAAAGGCACCTGCCGAATGCTGTTCTCGTTCTTCGTGTGCTTGTCGTCGGCTTCCTCGTCGTCATCCAGCGTGGTTCGGATGTCGAGGTAATGAATCCCATCCGACTCCTTTACATCTTCCGCGTAGAGCTGGCAGGCTTCATTGCAACGCAGCCCGTGAAACAGGGAGAGAAGCGGCACCCAAAACCGCCCGCGCTTCGGGTGATTCGGGCCGGGCTTTGAGAAATTGATTTCATCATCAATACACCCTGCATACAGCGGGGCGCGGAAAAGGGAGTTCAGTTCAGCGCTGGTAAATTGCGGCGTTGGTTTTCGCCGTGGCTTGCTACGGAATCGCTCTTTAAGCCTTGCGCCTTTGGTGGGCGGCGTTTCCAGCCATTCGCGTTCCTGTGCAAAGTTGAAGATGGCACAAACATTCGTGAAGTATTTGGAAACGGTCTGGCGGGATAGCCGCTTTTGATTTCCCTCGCGGTCTGCGCTGGCGATAGCGGAAAGCAGCGGCTTTCCTTTGTAGCGCTGACTGACATGAGCTGGAATCCTTTCCAGCGTCTCGCCGACTTTCCAAACATCATCTGCCGTCACTTCTGAAATGAGCTTTTGTGGCCCCAGCACTTCAATCAAGATGCGAACGGGAATGCTGTAGGTGACAGGCGTTGTGTTGGAGTTCGTGCTTTTCTGCATCTCCATGAATCGCTCTGTCACCTGCTTGATCGAGGCAGTCTGGCGTGGAGCCTTCAAGGGCGAATGAGCGAAGAGATTGCCAAAATACTCGTCAGGAACAAAGTCTTCCTGCCTCTCCTCCATGAATTTGATTTTGAGGTTCAGGTGCTCCTGCCTCCCCGCCACAAACTTGATTTTGCGGTTGAGGTGCTCTTGCATAGCTCGCTTTGCATAGAGGATCAGCCGATCAAAATCAGCACTGCCGCGCTTAACTGAAAGGCCGGGGCTGGATTGCATGACTTCCTGAATTAGGCTGTCAGTCCAGCACTCTCGTTCATCGGTGGAACTGGAATAAGCGGCGGCGTCTCCCTTCAAGTTGTCCAGGACTTCGGCCCGTTCATCTTCATCCATCCGGGCGCATTCTTGAGCGGCCCATTGTTCGCTCTCTCGCTCCTTGTTTTGGAACCACGCAGCCACAATATAGAAAAGCTGTTCATCCGTGAGCTTCACGGGAGCGGGTGGCTGTGAAGCGCTGAGCTTTGCCCAAGCCGCGTCTATTTCCGCATCGGCTTTGACAGAGGCAATGTTGGCAGCCTGCTTTGCCTTTTTGAAATCGGAAGTCTTGAGCGAATATCGAATCTCCTTCTTTTGGAGGATGGCGTGCAGTTTATCTGGGACTGCGGCACGAAAATAATATATCGCACCCCGGCGAAAAAGGCGGGTCTGTCTGGGCACTTTAACAGGTTCAGTATTGGTTTCCGGTGTATCACTCTTTGTGCCCGCTTGATTCATCTTGCCCTTGTAAATCAAGACTTTGCCTTGTGCATCAACGATTTGAGAGTTGAGGCGAGCGGGTGATGGGAATCGAACCCACGTATGA
>CAUJJC010000187.1 GCA_963204975.1 Verrucomicrobiota bacterium
CGGCAGCCGTGTGTAGGCGAATCCCCATGGGCCATAGACATTGCCAGGATTCAGGATGACGAGGCGTGTGCTGCCGGAGGTCTTCGCCCGCTCCAGGCACCACTGCTCCATGGCGGCCTTGCTCTCGGCATACGCGCCGCCGTGAGGCCGATAGGGAGCCGATTCGTCGAGTTCCGTGGAGTTCTCGGGAAATCCATAAACCCACAGCGTGCTGAGCACGACCACGGCCTCCACGCCTGCGGCAATCGCAGCCTCAACGACCGCCTGCGTGCCATCAATGGTCGTTCGCTTCTGCGCGTTGATTTCGCCGTCATTGCCATAAGCTAGATGCACGACGAATCGGCAGCCTCGGAACGCAGCCTCAAGCTCGGCGCGATCCTCCAAACCAACTCGCGTCATCTCCACGGGGTAACAAGCAATGCCCGCCGCCCGACGATACGAACGAAGCAGGCACCGCAGCTCGACGCCCTCCTTCTCGCCCAGCCGCTCCACCAATCGCGTGCCGATGAAACCGGTCGCACCCGTGATCGCGATGCGTCCCCTCAACTCGGGAGCAGGCTGACGCTCGGGAGCGGGACGCTGAGCATACGCGTGCTGCACCAAGGTGATGACCTCGCGATGTTCACTCGCTGAGGAAACCTCGTGGGCACTGCCTGTTAGGCCCTGCCACCATTGCCGATACTGCTCGACGAAGGCATCGACAAAGTCCGCCTCCACACCCAGACCGATCTGGCCCGAAACTTCGTTCCCCACCTGCAAGGTGCAGCGTGCGAAGTCCGCCGCCTTCATCGTGAGCGACCCCCGCGTGCCCTGCACCACAAACTCGTTGGCCAGCACGCGACGTCGTGAGAGTCGCAAGCTGGCAGGCACTCCGCCAGACGAGCGCAACTTCATCTCACACTCGGCTTCCACGCCTCCCGCCCAATCATCCGCATAGCCCGCGATCTCCAGCTTGCCGAGGAGCAGTTGCAGCAGGTCGAGGAAATGCACACCCATGTCGGCCAGCACGCCACCATTGGCCGGACGAAATGCCTCACCGGTGCTCGATGGCCACTCGTAGAGTCCGCCATGCGAAACGCGCACCGACTCGATCTCGCCAATCGTGCCCGCCTTGATCGCGGCGCGCATGGCACGGAAGGCATGGGTAAAGCGGCGCGACATGCCCACGCCCAGCGCAAGGCCGACACTGCGAAAGGCCTCATCAAGTCGCGCACAAACATCCGCTCCCAGTGCCAGCGGCTTCTCGCAAAGCACCGGCACCCTCGCCTCCAGTGCCGCCATGCAAGCGGCTTCGTGGAGATGATTGGGCAAGGTGATCACCGCGAAGTCTGCGCGCCCGGCCTTCAAGGCCTCAGCAAAGCCGAGCGCACTGACTTGAATGCCTGGATACAAGGCCTGCAAATGCTCGAGCGCCTTCACATTGAGGTCCGCCACTCGCGTGTTCGCCAGCCAGCCAAGCCGGGCGAGCGCAGGCAGATGCAGATGCTCCGTCACCGCACCACCACCGAGGATGAGGATCTGCGGCGTCAAGATTGCACCTCCACCACTCGGTTCACTTCGAGGAAACCTCGATACTCAGCCGCGTAAGGCGCAGAACCATGTTCGCTAGGGCGAGGCAGCACCGAGAGCGTGCGGAGTTGCAGCACTTCCTTCCGGCCCTGATTGCCTGCATAAAAGAGCCCCATGGCATACTCGCCCTCAACCAGGGGCAGCCGATCAATCTCGATCTTCACACGCAAGGATGAGCCCGGACGCGCCTGGAACACCGTCCGCTCACCGCGCAGATCGACGATGGCCACTCGCTGGCCCGCTGCGGTGTAAATCAAAAGACAAAGCTCACCCAGCACCTGCTCCACGGTGCTCTCCAGCTCCAGACGAACGGTGAGCGCGGCACCGCTCTCGATCATCGCCTGGGACATCTCGTAGCGTTTGAGCGTGAGCGTGGAGTCCAGCTTGTGCTCCTGTAGTTCTCCCGACGAAGCGCCGTCCGCCGCGAGGTAATCAGCGACAATCGTTTTCACATCGCCACGCGCCGCCACCTGACCCGAGCGCATGAGCAAGGCGGTCGAGCACAAGGCGGATACCGCTGCCATGTTGTGGCTCACAAACAGCACCGTGCGCCCGCCGCCCTTGGCCACGTCCTGCATCTTGCCCAGGCACTTCGCCTGGAACTGCGCATCGCCCACCGCGAGCACTTCATCGACGATGAGGATCTCTGGCTCCAAGTGAGCGGCGACCGCAAACGCGAGCCTCACATACATGCCGGAGGAGTAGCGCTTCACAGGCGTGTCGAGGAAGCGCTCGATCTCTGCGAAGGCAACGATCTCATCAAACTTGGCTTTGATCTCGTCGCGGCGCATCCCGAGGATCGCCCCATTGAGGAAGATGTTCTCACGCCCGGTGAGTTCAGGATGAAAGCCGGTGCCCACTTCCAAGAGCGAGGCGACACGACCCTTCAAGGTGATGCGCCCAGTGGTCGGCTCCGTGATGCGACTCAAGACTTTCAGCAGCGTGCTCTTGCCTGCGCCATTGCGGCCAATGATGCCGACGACTTCACCTTGCTTGATCTCGAAGGAGACATCTTTCAGCGCCCAGAAATCTTCCTTGGAGGCTGTCTGCGCCGCATCTCGTGCTCCTGGTTTCAGCCAGCGCAGCGGTGCCTTCGCGACATGAACCAGGGTATCGCTGAACTTGCGATAGCCGCCGGCCTGATGATTCAGGATGTAGCGCTTGCCGACTTGATCGGCGCTGATGATGACCTCAGACATCGGCCTTGAAACCACGTATTGCTTCGATCACCTGGCCCTGAATCTCGGGCGTCATACTGTTGAAGAACGGAAGACGTAGCAAACGATCACTCACATCCTCAGTGACGGGACAATCCCCCAGTTTGCCTCCCCACTGCTTCGCATACTCGGAGAGGTGCAAGGGCAGTAAACCTGACATTCCTGTAAGGTATGAAATCTTTGATGGCACTATCTACTAAATTTACAACTAGGGCGAACCAGTTATCAATCGATAGCCCATGGGCAATTCCTGAATTACAATAGGCTTGGGCAGTTGGTCCGAGGCGTAGTTTGTCCACAGGCTCTTCGGACCACCTTGGATAACGGCAAACTTCCGCTGATCGCGGAACAACGGT
>CAUJJC010000188.1 GCA_963204975.1 Verrucomicrobiota bacterium
CAGCCCCACCCCAGGGCCTCTGAACGTATCCCCGACAGGAATCGAACCTGTATTTAGAGTTTAGGAAACCCTCGTTCTATCCATTGAACTACGGGGACGGATACCTTGATTTTCCTTGCTTCCAGCGCTTTCGAGCGTTTCGGCTGATTTTGCTGTTGCCAGATAATTGCCATTTAAGGTAATGTAGTGGCATGAAGGAGCACCAAGAGGAAACACGGTTAGACGAAACTGAGGGAACTGGCAAACTTCGTTTTCGCCGGAAGCGCCAGAAGGCACTCAAGCCGGTGGAGGAAGTCTTTGCTGCTGGATCGTGGCGCACGCGGACGGCGAAGGACAAGAAGTTCACCGGGCCGGTGCGGTTCAAGGTGGCGGGGCTGTATGTGGCCGGGAAGCGAGTGCGCCGTTTCTTTGGCTCCGAGATCGAAGCCAAGACGTTCATCGAGGCGCAGACGGTGCGGCAGGGCAATCTAGGCGCACGGGCGGCGCATGTGTCGTCGCATACGGTCGAGGATGCGGTGGAGTGTGAGGCGATGCTGAAACCGCACGGGCTGCGTTTGCTGGATGCGGTGCGGGACTTCATCGCGGCGCGGGAGTGCTTGCAGGCGTTTCCTGCGGTGTCGCTGTCGGAGGCGGCGCGGCACTATGGGGCGCTGCTGGAAGATCGGGCGAAGTCCTGGACGGTGGACGAGGCGGCGCAGACGTGGATGGCGAGCCGCGAGGGCAAGGGCCGCAGTGATGGCTACTTGTGGGATGCACAGCGCAGGCTGGCACGTTTCCGCGCTAGCTATGGCAGCACGAGCTTGGCGGACATCAGCACGGCGATGGTGGACGCATGGGTGAATGAGCTTCGCTTGGGGCCGCAGTCGATGCGGAATTACCTCACCGTGCTGTCTTCGATGTTCAGCTACGCGGTGAAGCAGGGCCGCAGTCCGCGCAATCCGGTGCTGAATGTGGAGCGTCCCGACGTGGTGCGTGATGAGCCGGGGATTCTCAAGCCGGACGAACTGCGCCGCCTGCTGCGTGACCTGCCGGACGATACGGTGCCTTACATCGTGCTGTCGGCGTTTGCTGGGCTGCGACCGATGGAGGTTCGCCGCCTGAACTGGTCGGACATCAATTTCCAAACGGGACTCATCACGGTGAAGTCTGCCACGGCGAAGACGAAGCGCCGCCGCACGGTGCCGATGACGGAGAACCTGCGCGCATGGCTGCGACCGCTGGCACAGGACGAGGGTCTTGTGGTGCCGCTGTCAGATTTGACCATCCGCATGAAGCGCATCATGCCAGCACGCGAGCGGGCAAAGCTGAACCACTGGCCGCACGATTGCCTGCGGCACAGCGCGGCGAGTTACTGGCTGCAACTGGAAGGCGACGCCGCGCGCGTGGCGCTGTGGCTGGGCCATACGCAGGAGGTGCTGCACGAGCATTACAAAGGCCTGCTCAGTGATCCAGCACACGCGGCGCAATGGTTCGCCATCCTGCCGGACAAGGAGCGCACGAGCGCGAAGATCATCAGCATCAAGGCCGCGTAACCTCAGGAGGCACCACGATGGCAAAGAAGAACGCGAGCAAACGAGCGAAGGCGAAGGGCAAGCCATCGAAACCAACGAAACCGAAGCGCAAGCCGGGGGAGGGGGTGAAGGAGCCGGAGCCGGTGACGACTGCTGTGATGGATTCTGTGGGCGAGAAAAATTTGGCAATGTCGCCTCTGCTGGAATCCGGGGAACTTGAGCTACTACGCAGCGTGTTCAGCATCTTCTCACCGCCTGCGAAACAGCCAACAAAGTCTAAGCAGGAGGAGTTGATCACACAGGCCTTGGCCGAACGCGAGGCCCTGATTCAACAAAAGGAAGTGGCCTTGATGGAACGTGAACGCCAACTGCTGGAGCGTGAACAACGATTCAAGTCTGAAGTGCGTTTCCCGCCGTTCCCTAACGACATTGAGTGGCTTATCAGAAGCGCCCCAAAAGTATCCAGTCTTGAAGCGCTCGCGGCCCGCGCGATTCAGGGCCTCAGAATGCTGGCGGTGGGGAACGCGCATCATAGTTTTCGCTTCAATGAAAGTGCCCAAACCGTTCGAGATGATTCACTTTCCGCGCTTGCTCGCCTTGCCCGCAAATTCCGCAAGGGACTCACAACCAAGACGACGCCTGCGTGGTTGTTAGCCCTCAAGACCTTACCTGCGTTTGGAAAGGCATTCGAGGACTTGGAAGGCACCAAAGGTGCGCATGACAAAGACCCTTGGCCGAGAACGGTCTTTGAGTCGAAACCAGATTCAAGCGGTAGCTGGCACAGATGCGAATTCGAGGGCTTTCAATACAAGCTCTGGCGCGTTTGGCTCGAAGGTGAAGAGCTTCAAGATGAAGGCGGCATGACGCCAACGACCGGAGTGCTTTCACAGTGGGTCTTTTGGACTATCTACGAGTTCGACAAGTGGCACGAACGTTGGCCCGAGAACTATTCGCGTGGATGGCCAGAGAGGTGGACGGACGAAGGGAAATACCTGGATGCCTTCATGGTGGAGGCGGAACAGAAATGGAATGAGGAAGGCGTCGCCGAAATCCAAATTAGGGCAAGGGGGCTTCTGCGGACAAACAGCGGTGGCAGCAGAAGCAAGCCGCGCCAAGAATTCAAAGACTTCGCGACGGATGTCAGACGGCTAGCTGAACGCCAGTTGCGGGATTGGAAGAAGACCATTCATTAGGCTGCGGAATGGGTGTCACACACATACCTCATGTGACCATCTGCTTTTGAGTGCTCCTTTAGGCTCCTTCAAACCATGAAGGACCAAACATTGCTTCTAACGGCTGCGCAGTTGGCGCAGGAAATTCAAGTCAGCCGTCGTTCTGTGGGACTGTGGACGGCATCGCGAAAAATCCCGGCCATCAAGCTGGGAAGGCGATGCGTCCGCTATGATCTGCAACAAGTGCGCGAGGCATTGCGCAAGTTCACGCAGGAGGCGATTTCGTGAAACGGCTGTTCTGGCTGAGTGTGTATGCACTCACGACGGCGGTGTTGCACGTCCTGGATTGGATCGTGTGGCCACCGATGAAACTCGTGTGGGAGGTGGAAGCCCTGCGCTCGAAGGCGTGGCTCTACCTGGAGAACAACCGGGAGGATGACGACTATGCCGATTGAGATCGGGAAGCTGGGGAAGGTGAAGGCGGCGAGCGGCAAGCTGATTGCGCGCTGTCCTGCGTGTGCCGAGTCCGACGAGGACAAGGACGGCAAGCACTTCGCTGCCTACGATGATCCGCGCGACACGGCGAGCCTTCGTTACGGGGCGATTGCCTGCGTGACGCATCAAGGCGACCATGAGCACCGGAGGCGCATCTTTGAACTCGTGGGCGTGCCGGATGCGGAGCCATCGCCGCCGCGTGCTCGTGAGGCGGTGAAGCCGAAACCTGCGGAGCCGGTGCAGTGGTCGGTGAACTGTGAACGGCTGGCCAGTGATGACGCGGCGCTGTCGCGGCTGGCCGCGTGGCGTGGCTGGTCGGTGGACTACTGCCGCGACCTGGCACGCGCGGCGGTGATCGGTCTGCACGAGGGCCGCGTGTGCTTCCCCGTGATGGATGCGCAGGGCGTGGTGATCGGGCGGCATGTGTTTCAATGGCCGGAGCTGGGCGGGCCGAAGGCATGGTATGCACCGGGGAAGAATGCGCCGCTCATCATCGGCGCGGCATCCCTGGCCGGTGTGAAGGTGTGCAATGTGATCGAGTCACAGCATGATGCGCTGTCGCTGCTGTTCGCTCGTGGCTGGCGTGGCGAGGCGCTGGACAAGCCTTTCCTCGTGACGCGAGGGACGAGCATCAGCCCGACGTTGCAAACGATGCTGGCGGGCGTGGAATCGGTGCTGCTGTGGATGCAGCACGATCAACCAAAGGCCGAGGGCAAAGCACCGCCTGCGGAGGAATGGCTGGCGCGATGCCTAGCACTGATGCCGGAGACGGTGCGCGAGATGAAGCGCGTGGATGTGGCCGCAGGCTTCAAGGATTGGAATGATGTGCTTCGTGATCGTGGTGCGGTGGAGACGTTCGCACTGGTGAAAGTGGCGGTGCGTGATGCGGTGCCGATGACGAGGCCGCAGAGATCCGTGCAAGTGCTGGATGAGTCTGCGCCGTCGCCAGTGAAGGATGAGTTGCCGGAGCCGCATCCCCTACCCTCATCGCTCGCGCCGGTGATGGCCTTCGATGATGCGTGGATGCCGGAGAGTTTCCGCCCGTGGCTGGTGGATGTGGCGGAGCGGATGCAATGCCCGCCTGACTTCCCCGCCGCTGCGGTGATGACGGCGCTGTCATCGGTGATCGGGCGGCGCGTGGCGATGCAGGCGAAGGAGCATGACACGGGATGGATCGAGCACGCGAATCTGTGGGGCCTCGTGGTGGGCAATCCCGGCTCGCTGAAAAGTCCGACGCTGCAAGCGGCACTGCGACCGCTGCGGCGCATGGAGGCGGAAAGCGTGCGCAAGCACAGCGAGGCGGAGCAGGGCCGCAAGGTGGAGCTGATGAAGTCCAAGCTGATGCGTGATGCGGCTGCAAAGGAAGCGGCAAAGGCGATTCGGAGCGGCAAGGAAGCGGACTTTGATTTCAACTCGCTGGTGCCTGCGGAGGCGACCGATGAAGAAACGCCGTTGCGCCGGTTCATCGTGAATGACTTCACACTGGAAGCTCTTGGCGAAGTGCTGCGCGCGAATCCAAACGGCACGCTGGCTTTCAATGACGAGATCGCGGGCTTGCTCTCCATGCTGGAACGCGAGGGCAATCAAAGCCTGCGCGCGTTCCTGTTGCTCGCGTGGAGTGGCAAGGAAGGGTTCACGTTTGATCGCATCATGCGCGGCTGTCGGCGCGTGGATCATGTTTGTCTGAGTGTGCTCGGTGGCATTCAGCCGGGAGTGCTGGCGGAGTTCGTGCGCCACGCGCAGACGGGCAGTGCGGGTGATGACGGGCTGTTGCAACGCTTTGGCCTGATGGTCTGGCCGGATGCGCGCAGCGATTGGCGCGACGTGGACAAGCCGCCGCACAACAAAGGCGGCGACGAGATCGAGGAAGTGTTTCGCACGCTGGACGGGCACACGTCGGAGATGCTATCGACGCACGCGCCGCTGAACGCGGATGGAGTGCCGACGTTCACGTTTGCGCCGGATGCCCTGGAGCGTTTCCGCGACTGGCGCGCAGTGCTGGAACGTCGCCTGCTGAGTGATGAATTGCCGAGGCCGATGATCGGGCATTTGTCGAAGTATCGAAAACTGGTGCCTGCGCTGGCGCTGAACCTTCACCTTGCCGACTGGCGCACGGAAGCGGTGACGCTGGCCGCACTGGAAAAGGCACTGCACTGGGCCGCGTATCTGGAGACGCACGCGGCTCGTGTCTATGGATCGAAAGGTGTGATCGAAGCTGATGCGGCGCGGGCCTTGCTCAAGAAGCTGTTGGCCGGGACTGCGGGCCTGCCGGATGAATTCACCGCGCGACAAGTGCGCAACAAGGGATGGTCGGGCATGACCAAGCCGGAGGAATGCGATGCGGTGTGCGAGCTGCTGTCTGACTGCGGATGGATCATCGGCAAGCCTGCCGGTGCTACGGCCAAGGGCGGGAGGCCGACGACGGTTTACCGGGTGAATCCGAGGGCGGGAACCATCAACGGAGGCAAGCCATGCTGATCGAACCGCATCACTTTGAATGGAATCTGGAGAAGCAGCGTGAAAGCGAAAGGCAAGCGGAGGAAGCCGAGGCGGAGGGCAAGCACAGCGTCGCGGAGATGTTGCGAGCGTTTCTTGGCGGGCATCCGTTCATGGAGGCGGATGAACTGCCGGAGCAGTGCTTTTACTGCATGGAGCGATTGACGGTTCCCTGCGTTTTCTGGCGCGGCTTCTTCGGTCTGGGACTTCATCGGCACTGCGCGAAGGCGTTGGGCGAACACCTTATCATCGACTCGCAGCGACCATGCCGGGAGGACGCCCATGATTGATTTCAAAATCGGGTTGCCGCACGAAAGAATGGAGGGCCGCGAGGCACCATCAAAACCACCGAAACCTTGCCATGCATCCCTGCACAGGGTTTTGATGGTTTCGATGGTGCCTTGTGCGTGCTCGCGCCCTCGCGCCGCCGCTCCGATTTTTGACGACGACGAAATGCTAGCTATGACTTGCGCATGTCTGAGCCATTCGATCCCAATTCCCGCCAGCGCACAAAAGAGGAATTCGATGCCGAGAACAGCAGGGCCGCCAGCCACTACCAGTTCACGCTGGAGGACCATCTGTTCCTGGACAACCTGAGCGACGAGCGGGACGAGCCAATGACTTGGGAGGAAGAAATGCAAGCCCTGGCCAAACATCGGGGAATCCCCAGGGAACAGCTACCCGCCGAGGTGCCCTGTAAGCTGCTGTAGAGATTGAGCGAACTGATTCCGCTGCCGAGTGGAGGACTCAAAAAAACAACGCTGGTTTTTCGCCATGAAACCGAGGGAACCGTGAGGCCGGAAGCCGCTTCACAGCGGAGCGTGAAGCAAAGTTCTTGCTGCTTCAAAGATGTGACCCAATGACACCAGGGCAATGATGAGGCGTTGTGTCAGGGAACCGGTTCCGAGCCTTGAAAAATCAAGGCAATGGAGCCGTGGTTTTGTTGCCAGATAGTTGCCAGCTAACCCGCGCTTTGGTGCCATTTCCTGCCATTATGCGCCAAACCTCATGGAGCTGGAAGCCTTGATACATAAGGATTCCAGCGTTTTTCCGATGGCTTAGGAAACCCTCGTTCTATCCATTGAACTACGGGGACGGTTTCGAGCGATGCCATAGCAAGCGGGGAAGGGTTGCGCAATGTTCGCTTTTGAGGAACTGCGTCGGGTGGATGGAGCGGGCGTGGTAGGGTCAGGAGACGGCGGTGATGAGGGCTTCGATTCCGGGGCGGAGGGCTAGGCGATCTCCGGCGTGACGGCCATGAAGGCACTGGCCGAGCGGGGATGCGGGGGTGATGACATGGAGTTCGTGGCCATCGACCTGGACTTCGGTGCCGCCGGCGTGTGATGCGATCAGGTAGTGGGTGGGGCCGTCTGGGGTGGTGAGCGTGACGAGCGCGCCGGTCACGACTGCGGAGGCTGCGGGCAAGGGCTCACCGGACATGGAACTCATGACGTGGAGGGCTTCCTGAAGCTCGGCCACTCGCTGGGCTTGTCCGCGAGCTACGTAGGATGCTTCGAGGCTGCGCGTGTCATACTTGTTTTCCGCTTTGCTATCGGGATCGGTTGCAGCGGCGAATGAGTCGTTCGCTGCGCGGGTGAGTGCGGACAGTTCTTTGGTCAGGATGGCAATCACTTGGTCGAGGACGGCTTGTTTGTTCACGCGATGGCGGATGGGATGTTGAGGTTTCGATATTGGGCGGAGCAGGTTGGCCGGGGTCCTCGGAGTGCTTTGTGTGGTGCGTCAGCCATTTACCAACCCGTTGGAAAAGGCAAGTCGGGGCTTGCTTTTGCGCGATGGATTGAATCCTTGGTGCAATGTCGCGGGAATCCATTCGCCTGATCGCTTTCGTGCTGCTCTGCCTGATCACGGTGGTGGCGGTGCGGTCGTGCGTTGAACGCCCGTCGGTGGAGGTGGTGCCTGTTGGGGCGATGAGTTTCAGCGGGTGGCGGCCAGGCGTGCAAGAAAAGGGTAAACATCTGGCGCGTCTGGCTCATCTGTTTATGCTGAGGGGATGTTGCAGCAGTTGAACGTGTCAGCCCCCATTCGCCTCCAGGACTTCCTTTTTGCCAGCTTTCCGGCGATGAAGAAGATCAAGGTGAAGCAATGGATGAAGTTTGGTTCCATCCAGGTGAATGGTGAGATGGTGAGCCGCCACGATCATGAGCTGACTCCTGGCGATGTAGTTAGCATTCTTTCGCCTGATGAGGCGTATGTGGCCAAGACGATGCCGAAGAAGCTGCGCATCGTGCATGAGGATGAGGCGATCATCGTGGTGGACAAGCCAGTGGACCTGCTCTCGATCGCGAGTGTGGCCGAACAAGAAAAGACGGCTTACGCTCACCTGACGGACTATGTGAGGAAGGGTGATCCACGCAGCCGGGAGCGTATCTGGATTGTGCATCGTCTGGACCGGGAGACATCAGGGCTCATGGTGTTCGCACGGACTGAGGAAGTGAAACACGCGCTGCAAGAAGCCTGGGACCATGTGGACAAACACTACTACGCGGTGGTGGAAGGCCGCCCCAAGGTCCTCAAAGGTGAACTGCGCTCTCATCTGGATGAACGGAATCCGTTTATTGTCTTCAGTGTGCCGGAGGCTGAGCACACACGCC
>CAUJJC010000189.1 GCA_963204975.1 Verrucomicrobiota bacterium
GGAGGAAGAGTAACGAGACGTTCAGGCGATGCATGGTCGCGCTGAAACGTGGACCATGAACTGACATTCCAGCAAATATTGTGTCGGACGGAGAGAACGCGCATGCCTTCACTTCTCACTCCTTCCCAGCGGCCCAGAGGACGGTAAGCGGGATCAAATGATGGAGGCCGTCGGTGAGCTCGGGGTGGGGGCTGAAGCAGAAGACGCGACCTTTGCCATAAGAAGCACGCACGGCAGCGGAGGTGCGGGCCATGACGCCTTTTGGGGCACCTTTGAGGGCGATCTCGGTTTTGAAGATGGCGAGGCTCTCGTAGTTCGGCACGTCGGGATCGTCCCACTCGGGGCGGGCGAGCAGTGGGCCTTGGGCATAGTGGATGGTCATCTCTGTCTGAGGGTGGGCAAAGAGCGCGGCGGCTTGTTTCGAGAGCTGCACCTGCACATCGCCGTTGCCGCGTGCCCAGTGGCGTTTGTCCACGACCTTGGCGTCGATGAGGTTCAGCGACCATTCGTAGTCGTTCGTCGCGAGATACGCACCACCGCAGACGCCGAGGTAACCACCGCCTAGATTCACGAAATCACGCACGGCCTTGCGGCCGCTTTCGCCCAGTGCCTTCCCTTGCCCGCCGCCACTGCCGCCGGGATGCACCAACACATCCACCTCGGCCAGTTTGCCGCTTTGAATCCCGGCTGCGGTGATGCGGGTGATCTTGAAAGGATGATCTTTCGCTTTTTCGATGGCCGCGATCAACGGCAAGGCACTCAGCCCGACGCCATCGCCATCAAAGATCGCCACGCGGACGGGTTTATTGTCTGCGAGTAGCCCGATGGGCATGAGCAGAAGAAGGATAAGGAGGAAAATTTGGACTGGGCGAATCATGGGATCGAAGGTCATGCATGAACGAACGGCTGAAAGGGATTTAGCTATTTTACGACTCTTGAAATCCACCATCGGTTCTCATTGAAGTAGGGATTTGCGGTCGGCAGCTTCGCACCCGTGCGTTTGAGCCAGGCGTTGAGGGTGTTGGTGAGGTGGGTGGTTTTCTTCGGGCGGTCGGCGGCGACGTTGCGGGTTTCGTAAGGGTCTTCGCGGAGGTTGAAGACCTCGGTGCGCGGGCCGACGACGAGTTTGCCGTAGGGTTTGTCATCGGGCGTGAAGCCGGTGGTATCGAGGTAGTCGCCGAACCATTGGATCAGCTTCCAATCGCCCTCGCGAATGACCGCGCAGGGCGTGCGGCCGTAGTTCGTGGTGTAGGTGGGCATGTGCCAGAACAAGGCTGGGCGCTGGAGCGTGCCCGTTTGCGTGAGCAGCGGCAGGAGGCTCTCGCCATCCAAAGTGGCGGCGGCTTGGGTCTCAGCCACACTCACAAACGTCGGATAAAAATCGACCGCATGCACCGGCACGTCACACTCGCTGCCAGGCTTCACTTTGCCCGGCCAGCGCACGATCAGCGGCACGCGAATGCCACCTTCGTATGGCGATCCTTTGCCTTCGCGGAGCGGGGCGTTGTTTGTCACGCGGGAGAGGCCGCCGTTGTCACTGGTGAAGATCACGAGCGTGTTCTCCACGAGCCCGAGCGCGTCGAGTTTCGCCAAAAGGCGGCCCACTTCGTTGTCGAGATGCTCCAGCATCGCGAGGTAGTTCGCGATGGGGCGTTCGGTGGACTTGCCTTCATCGTCCGCCGACCGTTTGAAGCCTCGGGCGACGTGTTTCGCGATCAAAGCCTCCGGTGCTTCCAGCTTCGTGTGCGGGCTAAAATGCGAAACAAAGGCAAACCACGGCCTGCGGCGGTTCGATTCGATGAACCCGATGATGTCATCCGTGATAGCGGTGACGGTTTTGTCCTCATGATGCTCGTTGCCATTCGCCGGACCGGCAAAATCGAAGCCGTAGGATTCAAAGTAGCCCTCACGCTTCCGCAGGGCAGCCACCGCATAGTTGTTCGCGATGTGCCACTTGCCGCTGATGCCCGTCGTGTAGCCCGCCTTGCGCAACGTGGTCGCCAGCGTGGCCGTCTCTGGACCCAGCGCATCTTTTGCCTCTGCCGAGCGCATCGGCGCATACGACGGTTCCTTCTCGTTCAGCACCTTGAACACACCCGTGCGAGCCCCGTATTGCCCCGACAGAAAAGCCGCGCGTGTCGGCGAGCACTGAGCATCCGCATACGCTTGTGTGAAGCGCATTCCCTGCGCGGCGAGCCGATCCAAGTTCGGCGTTTGCAGGTCCTTGTTGCCATAGCAGCTCAGCGCATTCCATCCCATGTCATCGGCGAGGATGTGGAGGATGTTCGGCTGCGCCGCGTAGAGCGACGGGCAGAGAGCGAGGAGGATGAGCAGAGATTTCAGATTCATGATGGAAGATGCTGACAGCAAATGGGGGCAGAAAAATGGGTTCTGATATTTGCTGCCCCCATTTTTCTGTCAGCTCGGCTACTTCTTTTTCGCTTTGGCGGGCGCGGCGGCTTTGGGATATCGCACGACTTTGATGTCGTTCTTTTGCGGAGCACCGGGCGTGCTGCGGCCGGCGCGGATGAGTTTTTCAAAGGCGGCTTGCATGGCTTTGACGCGGTCAGGATGAAGCGTGGCCACGTTCATCGATTCGGCGAGGTCTTCGTCGAGGTTGTAGAGCTCCGGTTCGGCATGGGCGACGTATTTCCATGGACCTTCGCGGAAGCTCGGTGTGCCACCGCAAGCCGTGTTGACGGCGTTCGTGCGGATGGGGCGATCTTCACCTTTCAGCAGCGGCATCAGGCTGAAGCTGTCCTCGCCAGCGTTCTCGGGCAGCTTGAAGCCGAGGATCTCGGCCATCGTGGCGATGGTGTCGGCTTGGAGGACGTGTTGTTTGCAAACACTGCCTGCTTTGACGACTCCGGGCCATTTCACGACGAAGGGCACGCGATGGCCGCCTTCATAGACGGACGTTTTGTAGTCACGCAGCGGACCGCTGGGATAGTGGCCCTGCTTTTCCATGTCCTTCACGCCGATGTAGGACGCGCAGCCATTGTCGCTGGTGAAGAGCACGAAGGTGTCGTTCTCGACTTCGCCCGCCTTCAGCGCCTCCAGCACGCGACCGAGCACGTGATCGGTCTCCATCACCAAATCGGCGTAATCGCTGTTTAGGCCGCTTTTGCCCTTCCACTCGGCATTCACTGCCAGTGGCGTGTGCGGCGAGGTGAGCGGCAAATAGAGCAAAAACGGCTTCTTCGCCGCTGACTGCGTCTGGATGAACTTTTCGGCGCGAGTCGCCAAAGCAGGCAAGATGCCCTCCAACTGCCAATCTGGCAGCGCGGGGCCTTGTTTGCTCGCCTGGTTTTTCACCAGCTTCGATGCGGGCAGCAACTCGCTCGGAATGCCGACGGTGCGATCGCCGTCGATAAAGCAATAGGGCGGCCAGTTCGGCACATCGGTGCCGAAATACTCGTCAAAGCCGCGCTCCGTCGGCCCGCCGGGGATGCGCTGCGAAAAAACGGCCTTCCATGTCTCGCGATGCGCGTCCGTGATCGCGGTCGAAACCTGCCCACCACCTCCCGCTTTGCCGCCGAAGCCGGTAAAGTGCGCCTTTTGCTCCGGCGTGATCGGCCACTCGCTGCCGAGATGCCATTTGCCGATGCAAGCCGTGCGATAGCCATGCTGCTGCGCCAGTTTGCCAATCGTGAGCCTCTCAGCCGAGATCAACGGCTTCCCCCACTCACCGACGATGCCGCTTTGAAGCGTCGTCCGCCAATGGTAGCGCCCCGTGAGCAGCGTGTAGCGCGACGGCGAGCAACAACCCGAGCTGGAGTGCCCATCCGTGAAGCGCATGCCCTCGGCGGCGAGACGGTTCATGTTCGGCGTCGGGATTTTGCCACGTTCCGGGTTGTTCGCCTGCATGTCGCCATACCCGAGGTCATCCGCGAGGATGATGACGATGTTCGGCTGCGCCGCGAAGAGCGAAGTGGTGAGAGTGAGGAAGAGAAGTAGGCGTTTCATGGGTTCGCGAGGTGTTTTAGCTGACAGCAAATGGGGGCAGAAAAATAGGTTCTGATATGTTCTGCCCCCATTTTTCTGTCAGCTCTCTGGGAGGATCGTGCGGATGTCGATACGGTGACGGCTGATGTTGGCCCAGATGAGACTTTCGATGTCGAGGTGGTTTGCCATGCGTTGGATGTGGCTGGCGAATCGCGTTTGGCTGAACGGGCTTTCAAACGCGGTGAGTTTGAAGGCGGTCTTGTCTGACACGAAGCGCATGTTTTGCGGCCCGATATTCTGCCCTTCAAAGAGCACGTTGGCAGGCCGAATCACACTCCCTTCACCACCACAGAAGTGAGTGATAGCTTCTTCATACAACCCGAGATCGAGGCACGAACCCCAATCGTGGAGCAAGTCAGAGAGGATAGAGACAAAAGTGTCCGCGCCAGCCATACCCCGCTTGAGCCTATCCGTCACGATTTGAAACTGATGACGGTCGTGATGACTTAGCTGATTGTTCACGAAGTCTCGCTGCATTTTCTCCGGTCTCACGTTGATGAGCATGCCGTGCCAGAGTTCCGCCAGCATCAGGTAGTGGAGCAGTTGAGCTTTATGACGCGGCGAAAGCGCTTCCGCCACTTTGAACTCAAACACGCCACCAAGAATGATGAGCACGTCCAGAAAGTAGAACTTCTTGAAACTCTGATGGCTGACCAGAATCGGCGCTTCAAGAATCACATCCTTTCGGTGTTGGGCGAGAGCCTTCTTGTAGTGCTTTTCATCGAAAAAACGTCCCAGCTCCTGGCGGATCGCGATCACATCGGCAAACACCTCGTATGACAGTGGGCCGAACTCGGCTTGGCTGAGTGGTTTGTAGGTGTGTTGAGGTGTGATGGGCATAAGAGGCTGATAATTGGCTGACAGCAAATCGGGGCAAAGAATTGAAGTCTCT
>CAUJJC010000190.1 GCA_963204975.1 Verrucomicrobiota bacterium
GGGAAGGAGTGAGAAGTGAAGGCATGCGCGTTCTCTCCGTCCGACACAATATTTGCTGGAATGTCAGTTCATGGTCCACGTTTCAGCGCGACCATGCATCGCCTGAACGTCTCGTTACTCTTCCTCCTTCTTGCTTCGAACGATGTCTGGGCGAAGCCCAACGTTTTGCTCATCATGGCGGATGATTTGCGGGACTTTGGCGGGGCGTTCACGAAGGAGGTCGTGAAGACACCGAACCTCGACCGGTTGAGGGCTCGGGGCACGACGTTTGAGCGGGCGTATGTGCAGTATCCGGTGTGCAATCCGAGCCGCAGCAGCATGATGGCCGGACTGCGGGCGGAGCAGACGGGCATCGTGGGCAATGACATTCCTTTGCGACAAAAGATGCCGGATATCGTGACGCTGCCGCAGCTCTGCAAAGACGCTGGTTGGCAGTCGCACGCGTTTGGAAAACTCTTCCATCTCGGCGGCGGCAAGAATGTGGAAGCGATGCAGCGCTGGATGGACGCGGGCCGCTCGTGGCATACAGCGCAGGCTTTTGAAGCGACGAAGGCAGGTCGAAAAATGCTCGAAGGCCGCGACGTGACCGGTGGGGCGCTGAAATGGTGCCAGTGGGGCGCGGCGGATGGCACGGATGACGATCAGCCGGATGGTCAGATCGCCGCCGCCACGGTGGCGATGATCGAGAAGCTCGGCGACACGCCGTGGTTCATCGGCTGCGGGTTTATGAAGCCGCATGATCCCTTCATCGCGCCGAAGAAATACTTCGATCTCTATCCCGCCGACTCGCTGAAGCCCTGGAGCGATCCCGCTGACATGACGCCCGTGCGGAAGGACAGCGTTGGCTTTGGCGACTACGGCACCGCTTTTGGCAAATTCACCGAGCAGGAGTGGCGTGAGTTGTTTCGCGCTTACTGCGCGGGCACGAGCTTCATGGATGCGCAGCTCGGTCGCGTGCTTGATGCACTCGACAAGCATCAGCTCTGGGAAAGGACCCTCGTCGTCTTCGTCGGCGATCACGGCTACCACACGGGCGAGCGGCAGTGGTGGAACAAAAACACGCTGTTTGAGCGCAGTTGCCGTGCGCCGCTCATCATCGCCGCTCCGGGCCTGAAAGGCGGCCAATCGACGCGCTCGATCACCGAGTTCGTCGATGTGTATCCGACGGTCGCCGACTTCTGCGGCCTGAAAATGCCTCACGCGGCCGCCGGAGCCAGTTTGCGTCCTGTTTTGGCCGATCCAGCCACGAGCATCAAAGACGCCGCCTTCACGCTCGTGACGCGTGGTGACAAGCTTTACGGCCAAAGCATCCGCACCGCCCGCTGGCGCTTCACCCGCTGGAGCGATGGTCAAACCGAGCTCTACAACCACGAAACCGATCCCGAGGAGCTTCACGATGTCTCGGCAAAGCATGCTGATGTCGTCGCGGAACTCACGGCTCAGATTTTGAAGCTGCCACCACTCGTCACAAAGCCATGAAACGCCTCACACTCCTGCTTGCGGCGTTCTGCATGGTGCAGTCGTCCTTCTCGGCTCCGCCCAACATCCTCCTCATCCTCGTCGATGACATGGGCTATGGCGATCTCCGCTGCTGCTCGGCGAGAAGCCCGCGATGCCCATCCGCCACGGCATGGTGCATGTGAACTACGGCTCCTACACGCTCGCCATCCGCGAGGGCGACTGGAAACTCATCCTGCCCTCAGACGTCTATGTCGCGCAAGACGGCACCCTCACCCCGGACCACCTCGTCGAGACCACCGGCAAAGGCCCGAACAGCAAATTCCAGCTCTACAACCTCCGCACCGATCCCAGCGAGGTCACGAATCTCTTCTCGCAGGAGCCGGGCAAGGCGAAAGAACTTTTCACCGCGCTGAAAGCGGACCTCGCACGCGGGAGGAGCCGCTAATGACCAACCGCGATTGAGCGAGGAGCAGATCCTCGCCTAGAACAAGTTCATGGAGAAGCACGGCAGGCTCGTTTATCCATGACCGGCACCGGCACTCCTTCGTTCCATCATTTTCGCATGGATCTGCTCCCCGCCCGACATGCCGCAAGGCCTCGGGCGGGGTTATTTTTGCCCCCATCCCACCTCTCGACAAGACGCACACCGTTTGATACAATGGTTTCAACATGAGTGCCGCTGTTCAGCATATTTGCCGGGAAATCGATCAACTCGCCCCTGATGAGGCGCGGGAGTTGTTTGCCAATCTTCAGCGCCAGTATTCTTTACGGATAATCGCCGCTCCAGATGACGACACGGAAGATGAAGCCCACATCGAAGCCGAGTGGGACGCTGAAATCGACAAGCGTGTGCGAGAGATCGAAGAAGGCACCGTGAAACTGCTGAGCGCCGAGGAGTCGGAAAGCCGCACCGACGCCGTATTCGCTAAACTAGGCATCCAGCGTCCCGTCTTTACCCCATGATGGAGTGGAGCATCCATCCATCTGCCCAACAAGAACACGATGAGTGGATCGAATACTTCGGCGGCATCGACGAAGAACTCGCCATCGCGTTTGAACTTCGCTACCTGGAAAATCGCCATCGCATTTGCTCCAACCCGGAATTGCATCGCGTCCGCCGTGGCAAGACTCGCCGTGTGAACCTTCATCCACGCTTCGGCGAATACTACATCGCCTACATGATATGGAGGGAGAAGATCGTGATTCTCGCCGTCGCCCACGCCAAGCGCCGCCCTTACTACTGGAGCAAGCGCATCAGCGAATCGAAGAAACTCTTCTGAAGCCACACCACTCCGCGCCAAAGGCGTCCAGCCATACAAAAAGGTCGGTCTGACCGACTAAAAAGCCCCTCTGAGGGCCAAAAAGGTCCTGCGATCCAGAAAAAGGTGCCTGTGCCGGACCTTCATAGTCCGGCTCACCGGAAAAAGGTCCCTCCGACTCTTAGCCCAAACCATCGTGGACAGCGCCACCACGCTTGACCCCGGCCATCTCGCGACGGTGGGCGTGAGCTTCGACGGATCAAACGTGCGCTTCACCTTCGGCATCCCACGCGGCAGCAATGTAAGCGACGGCTCCCAAGGCCCACCCGGCGAAATCAGCCAAGCCCAACTCGACAGCGCGATCAGTGGCACGAGTGCGAACACGAACGGTGTGAGCACGCTGGACACTGCTTTCGCCGATGCTGAAATGGAAGCGATTCGCCAAAAGCTCAATG
>CAUJJC010000191.1 GCA_963204975.1 Verrucomicrobiota bacterium
AAAGCAGGCCGGAAGCGGATGACCTTGTTCTATGGCGCGGCACATCTGCCGAGCATGGAGAAGATGCTGATCGAGCGAGGGTTCACCAAGGTGAAATCCGAGTGGGTGAAGGCATGGACCCTGCCGCCAGAGCCGAAGTCCCCTGCCCCAGCGCCCGCGACGAGCAAGCCGTAGCTGGCTACTTGATGCCAATGACCATGGAGTCAGGCCCGACCAAGTGCTCCACGCGGCAGTCGCGGAATCCAGCCGCCTGCATCCAGCCAATGCAATCCGCGCCCGAGTAGTCAAAGCCGCCGGGAGTCTCGATCAGCATGTTGAGGCTCATCATGAGGCCGAAGGCGTTCTTGCTGCGGTCGTCGTCAATGATTGCATCATAGACCACCACGGCACCACCGGATGGCAGAGCAGCATACGCCTTGGCCAGGAGCATCTGCTTGGTGGGCAGGTCCCAGTCATGCAGGATGTGACCAAAGAGCAGCACGTCCGCCGAAGGAAGATCGTCGGTGAAGAAGCTGCCCCCCTTGAAGGCCACGCGCTCAGCGAGTCCATGATCGGCGATGTAGTCTTCAAAGATCGGCCCGACCTCCGGCAGATCGAAGCCGATGCCTTTGAGATGAGGTTGCACGAGAGCGATCTGCGTGACGAGGTCGCCCTGCGCCGTGCCGATGTCCGCGCAGCTCTGGTAGCGATCCCAGGGGAACTGCTTGGCAATGGCCATGTTGGCCCCGCGACTCACACCCGACATCGCCCGCAGGAACTCGCGCAGCCTTGCCGGATCAGCATACAAAGCAGCGAAGGGATCATGACCACCTTTGGACTCGTTCTGAGGTTCACCGGTGCGCAACGCGGTGGTGAGACTGCCCCAGAAGCCGTAAAGCCGATGATTGCTCATCTCCAGGATGCCGCCGATGTAGGAGGGCTTCGCCTTGTCGAGGAAGACGTCCGTCTCCGGCGTGTTGCGATAGACGCCTTCGGTGCGCTGAAGGAAGCCGAGAGCCACGAGCGCATCCAGGAAGTCGCGCGCTGCTCGCGGGTGCAATCCCATCCGACCCTGGACGAAAGCGAGATCGCCGGGGTGCTTCGCGAGGTCGGTGAAGAGTTCCATTTCCACGGCGGAGAGCAATGTCTTGGAGGCCCAGAAAGCCATGCCAGTCTGAAGAATGCGATCAGGTGAGAGGTCCATAGTCGCCGAGACTAATCAGCAAAGCCCAAAACACAAGGCGCGCAGCGCAGAGCGTGGCATTCTCGGTTGAGGGGAATCGCGAATGGACACGAAAGACCGCGAATCACCACGAAGCAGCCGACCTCGCCTTATTCGCGGCCATTCGTCTTCATTCGTGTCCATTCGCGTTAAACCCGAAAGCCCACCTCCTCCCCGATCCGCCTCCTGCCCCCCGAAGCCTCTCACGATCTGTGTTTTGATGCGTGAGCCCTGGGGACCGGGCACGAAACCTGCGGGCCAGAGTTGACGCCTCGCTGCGACTCCCTACCATCGCCGCTCCTCAACGCGTTTCCCCCACTCATGAACATCCACGAATATCAGGCCAAGGAACTCTTCACCAAATTCGGCGTCGCAACCCCTCCGGGCAAGGTCGCCAGCACCGCCGAAGAGGCAGGCAAGATCGCCGAGGAACTCGGTGGCAAGGGACTCGTGGTGAAGGCCCAGGTTCATGCCGGTGGCCGTGGTAAAGGCACCTTCAAGAACGGCTTCAAAGGCGGCGTGCACGTCATCGACAATGCAGCCCAGGCCCAGGACATCGCAGGCAAGATGCTCGGCCAAACCCTCGTCACTCATCAGACCGGACCGGAAGGCAAGCTGGTGAGCAAGGTCTTGATCGCCAAGTCCGTGGACATCTCGAAGGAACTCTACCTCGCCGTTCTCTTTGATCGTGGGTCCAGCAGCCACGCCATCATCGCCAGCACCGAAGGCGGCATGAACATCGAAGAAGTCGCCGAGAAGACCCCTGAGAAGATCGTCAAGACCTTCGTCCACCCCACCATCGGACTTCAGGCCTACCAGTGCCGCAATATCGCCGCCGCCCTCGGCCTCCGCGGCCCGCTCATGACTCAGGCAGTCAAGCTGATCACCGCCGTGTATAACATGTATCTCAAGAGCGATTGCTCGCTGGTGGAGATCAACCCGCTCGCGATCACCACCGACAACGAAGTGGTGGCCCTCGATGCCAAGTTCAACTTCGACGACAACGCCCTCTATCGCCAGAAGGACGTCGTCGCCATGCGCGACACCACCGAGGAAGATCCTCGCGAAGTCGCCGCCTCCGAGTTCGGCCTCAACTACATCGGCCTCGATGGCAACATCGCCTGCCTCGTGAATGGTGCCGGTCTCGCGATGAGCACCATGGACATCATCAAGCTCCACGGCGGCGACCCTGCCAACTTCCTCGACGTGGGTGGCGGAGCCTCCAAGGAACAAGTCAGCGCCGCCTTCAAAATCATCCTCGGCGATGCCAATGTGAAAGGCATCCTGGTCAATATCTTCGGCGGCATCATGGACTGCAAGATCATCGCCGACGGCATCATCGCCGCCGCCCAGGAAACCGGTCTCAGCCTGCCCCTCGTCGTCCGCCTCGAAGGCAACAACGTGGATGCAGGCAAGGCCACCCTCGCCTCCAGCGGACTCGCCATCACCAGCGCCGACGGCTTGACCGACGCCGCCCAGAAGATCGTCGCCGCCGTCGCCAAGGCAGCCTAACAAGCTCCTGTCGGCTCCACGAAGATCACAGAGATCGCCTCTCCACCTTACCCCGTGCTCGATAGAGCACGGGCAACTCCCGCCGCAAGCGCAAGCCTGGCCCTCACTGATCCTCCGAAGCGCTTGGAACTCCGCGCCTCTTCGCCTGACGCAACTCATTGATCAGCATCCTACGCTTCGCGCAGGATGCTCACGATCTTCTCTTCATGTAGTTCTATCCTCGGAGCCAGAACTACATTTACAACTGCCTCATTCCCTGGAGGCAGGCCAAACGATGTCAGCAGCACACCGAATAGCCCATGCCACCAGCGGGTTTGATCGTGCAACGCATCGTCGCACGTTACCAGAAGGAAACGGTCAAAGCCAAGTCTCTACTTCACATGCAGCATCCCGCGCATGATGATCGAGTGGCCGGGGAAGGAGCACATGTAGGGGTAGTCGCCGGGCTTCGTCGGTGTCGTGAACTCGATGACTTCTTCCTTGCCCGCATCCAGCAGCTTGCTGTGCCAGATGATGTTCTTGTTGTCGGGGATGAAGCCGGTTTCGAAGCCTTTGGCACCCATGACGAGGGCTTGGTTGGCGATCTCGTCGATCTTGCCGGGCTGCACGAGGAGGATGTTGTGCGGCATGAAGTCTTCGTTCACGAAGGTGAGTTTTACCTTTCTGCCGGGCTTCACGGTGAGGTCCTTCACGTCATACATCATACGCTCCTTCACGGTGGCAATGCGGATGGTGGTCAGCTCGGGAGTGTCGCTGAGGATGCCGGACTTCTGGGTCTTCTCTTCCACATCACCGGCGATGACACCACCGCGGAACGAAGCTTCGACGTTATACCAGAGGTGTTGGATGACGTGCGCGGCGTTGCGGGCGTGGGGCTCGGGCGACTTCTGCAAAGCGGCGAGCAGCTCGCTGTTGCGGATGTTGTGCTGCGAGCTGAGCCAGAGTGCTTCGAGCAACGGATGCGCGTCTTCTTTCTTCGTGGGGTCGAACTGCTTGATCCACTCCTTTGTGGCCGCGATGACTTCCTTGGAATCGCGGGCGCTGAGTTCGATGCGGGCGCGCTGGCGGACGCTGTCGGTGGGGTGCTTGAGCACATCGAGCAGCGCGGGGATGGGCTGGCCGGCGATGGCGACGGGCTTCTGCAACTCGCGACCGGTGGCGGTGATACGGTAGATGCGTCCGTGCGCGTGGTCGCGGTTTGGATCGCGCACGTTGTGCTGCATGTGGCCGATGATCACGTTCTGCCAGTCGGCCAAATACAGCGAGCCATCGGGCGCGAACACAGCGTCCGACGGACGGAAGTTTTTGTCGCCGCTCATGAGGAAGCCGCGTGACTTCTCTTCGGTGACGGTGCCGTCGGCTTGCGTGACTTTGACAACGAGTTCATCGCCCGCAGGCTCGCCCCAGACGGTGGCCTTGTCGGCATCACGGGCGAGGTCGTAGTGCTTCACGCCGAGGAAGCCGATGACGTTGCAGATCAAGAAGTCGCCCTGCATGTCGTCGGGGAAGTGAGTGCTGCTGACGATCTCGCTCGCGGTGACGGGACGCACTTCCTTCTTGAGCAGCTCATACATCTTGAAGCTGTTGCCCTCGGGCCGCACTTGATACGCGCGACCGCCGGTGCCGTCGGTGGCGTAGTGATAGCCCCAGTAGTCAAAGCTGGTGCCGTGTGGGTTCGGTGAGTTGTCGGCGTGCTTCGAGATGGTGAAGCGTCGCGGATCAAAGCGATACATGGCGCTCGATGTGGCCTGCAACGACGGTCCCCACGGATGCTCGTGATTGTGCTGCATGAAGACGCCGCTCTGCCAGTAGATGCCGCCATCGGGGCCGTAGATCAGGTTGTTCGCGCCGTGATGCGTGTCCGAGGAGTCGAGGCCTTGCAGCATGATGATGCGCACGTCGGCCTTGTCGTCGCCATCGGTGTCCTTCAGATAAAGAAGTTCGCTCTGGCGGGTGACGAGCACGCCGCCATTCCAGAACTCAAAGCCGAGCGGGTTGTTCACCTTCGCGAACTCGGTGACGCGATCACCTTTGCCGTCGTTGTTGTCATCATGAACGATGAGCAGCGCGTCCTTGCTTTCCTTCAGCGGCTCCCACTTCGGATAATCCGCCCACGCTGCGACCCAGAGACGACCTTTGACATCGAAGTTGATCTGCACCGGGTTCGCGATCTGCGGGAACTTCTTTTCATCGGCAAAGAGATGCACCTCGAAACCCGCCTTCACCGCCATGTGCTTGATCGCTTCCTCGCCATCGAGATAGACCAGACGGCCTTCCTTCTGCGCGCTGCTGCTCTTGCTGCCACCGCCGACATTTGACTTCACCGGCACGGGCTTCGGCACATTGCTGTCGTCGATCTTCTTGTCGCCGCCGTTGATGCGGGCCCACACGCGCTCATCGCGGTTGGCCGTCATCACGTCCAGCATCGACAACTCATGCTGCAAGACTTCGCCATTGGTTTGCCCGTCAGAAAAGGCAAGCGTCGAGCGGCTGCCCCACACGTCATTGCCGTCGGAAGCGTGGTAACGATGATACCAATGCGTGCTCGCATCAACCACGGCCTCACGCAGCGGCTCCATCGAAGCCGAGGCTGACACTTGCTTGCCGAGCAATCCCTTCGCGATCACTTCCGCGAGCTGGCGATTGCCTTCCTCGGTGAGATGCACGCCATTGATCGTGAGCGGTTCCTTCGCGGCTTTGAAAAGCTCCTGCGAGGGATGGAATAGATCCACAAACGCCACGCCTACTTCCTTCGCCGCATCCGCTGTTGCCTTCGTAATGGCTTCGAGCTGCGCGTTGTGTGCCTTGCCATCGGGCACGTTCGGATTGCGTGTGTCTTCATGCGCGATGGGGCTGAAGAGCACGATGCGCGGGAAGGATTTGCCATTGGGCTTCGTGCCGCGCGTCTTCTTCACGAACTCGATGAGCTGCGCCTTGTAGTCCTCGGGCTTGGTGTCGAACGACTCGTTGTAGCCGAACATGCCGAAGACCACGTCCGCCTTCACATGCTGCAAGTAGTGCGCCATCGAGATCTGCCCCGGACTGCGAGGATACGAGTTCGGACGGTCGCCGCTCGTGCTCATGTTGCGGAAGCGAACCTGCAAATCTGGCAACGCGCTCTGAAGCACCGTCTCCATCCAGCCATCGTGCTGCATGCGATCCGGCAAACCATTGCCGAGGATGGCGACGACATCGCCTTTGCTGAACGCGAACGGCATCGGGTCCTTGTAGTCCGCAGGCACGTCCACCATCGCTGGCTCCGGTGGGCCGTTGCTCTTCTTCGCACCACCGTCGCCACTCGATCCTTTTGCCGCAGGCTTGCCCGGCTTACCGTCGAAGGACATGTAAGCGAGCTTGCCGCCGCCTTTGACATCAATCGTCATCCACTCCGGTGCCTCGACCTTCTTCAGTTCAAACACCGGTTTGCGCGCGTCAT
>CAUJJC010000192.1 GCA_963204975.1 Verrucomicrobiota bacterium
AATGTAGCTTCGACTGGCAGTCGAAACCCGTGGCAATTTCCACGGCAACGAACGGTGATCAGCTCGCCAGAGTCAGCGATCGTGCAGCTTCGAGTAACACTCGAAGCTACGTCGCCGCCGCGCTCGCGTTGCTGCTCGCATCCTGCTCCCTCCCGGAAGAATACCTCGCCGGAGGCAAAGACGCACACATCAAGCGCGCCGAGATCCCAGTCGCATCGGCAGTTGTCACGCCAGACCCTGCCGACTCAGCCGAACCCATCGCGCTGCCGTCCGAGGACCCGACCGCCGCTGCGAACACACCGATCAAACCGTCCTATGTCTCCGACGCTGGCGCACTGGAGATGAGCGATGAAGTCATCCCCTTCGACAAGTTCGCACGCGGTCGTGAAGAGCAATACCGCACCGTCACCGAGCGCATCGACGACGCTGTGTTCGCGCAGAATCGCGAGCGACGGAAGCTCATCGAGCAACGCGCGCTCGACGACTCCGACACCGATCTGCCGGACCGTCGTAGCTTCTTCGGCGGTGATCGCTTCCTCAGTCCCGGCCCCGTTGATCCCGGCTACAAGCTGCCCACCGGAGCGACGTGGCGTCCGATGTTCTTCGCCTTCGGCTCCCTGCGCAGTGCCGTGCAAACCTTCAACCAAGGACCCAAGGACATCACCGAATGGACGAACCGTCTCGACCTATTCGGCAACCTCACGCTGAGCGGCACCGAGCGCTTGCTGGTCGGCCTCCGTCCACTGGATCGCGATGGGGACTTCAGCGGCTACACCATTGCCGGAAGCTCAAAGAAAAAGGGCTGGAACGAAGAGTTCAACCTCGTGCCGCAGACACTCTTCTTCGAAGGCGACTTCGGTGAGATCTTTCCCTGCCTCGATCCGCACGACAAACGCCACCTCGACTACCAGTTCAGCATTGGCCGCCAGCCCTTGCTTTTGCAGGACGGCATAATGGCGAACGACACCATCGACGGCATCGGCATCACGCGGCATAACATCTACATGCTCGGTGCTTCGAACACACGCGTCACCGGCTGGTTTGGTCTCAATGAAGTCAATCGCGGCAACATGAGCGAAGACGATGCCGCCCGGCTCTTCGCACTCTCCAGCACCTTCGATTACGCCGGGCGCACCATCGAAGCTGATGCCGCTTACGTCAGTGGTGACGCAGGCGATGGTGCCTACGTCGGCCTCGGCCACGTCACCCGCTTCGGTCACTGGGGCTCCACGCTGCGCGCGAACGCCTCATGGGCACAGGACAACGATACGCCTGCCGTCGGCACCGGCTACCTCTTCACGCACGAACTCTCGCGCACCATGCCCGGCAACAGCGACATCGTGTATTTGAATACCTACCTCGGCATCGACAACTACACCGCCGCCGCCCGCGGACCTGCCACCGGCGGTCCGCTCGGACGTCTCGGCCTCATGAACCGCGCCGTCGGCCTCGGCAGCTACGGCGCACCACTGAGCAACAAGTCCGGCGACGTCGTTGGTGCCTCGCTCGGCTACCAGCACTTCTTCGACGCGCTCGCGTATAAACAACTCCTCGTCGAACTCGGCGTCCGCACGCCTTACGGCGGCAACACCGAGAAGACCATCGGAGCCCTCGGAGCCCAGTATCAATGGGGCTTCGGTCGAGGCCTCGCCCTCATCGTCGGCGGCTTCGGCAGCATGGATGAAGACGGCGAAACCGGCTACGGTGCCCGCTCAGAGTTGCTGGTGAAGTTCTGAACGCAACGTCAGGCCTTGCCGAGCAATTCGGGGATCGCACGACCATTGGACACGATGTGAACCGGGCGACCATTCAAGTCGTTGAGGGTCACCTTGTTGTAGTCGATGCCGAGGTGATGGTAGATCGTTGCGAGGAAGTCGCTGGCATTGCACGGACGCTCGACCACATCCTCGCCGCGCTTGTCACTAGCACCGATGACGCCACCGGTTTGAATGCCACCACCCGCCCACACATTGGTGAATGCACGCGGCCAGTGATCTCGCCCTGGTTGCAGCGTGCCCGCAGGCGCACTCGCATCGCCTGCACCAGTGCTTCGATCAAAGCTGATCTTCGGTGTGCGGCCAAACTCACCCGTCACGACCACGAGCACCTTCTTGTCGAGACCGCGAGCATACACGTCTTCGATCAAGGCGGAGACCGCCCGATCATACGTGGGCATGCGGAAGCGCAGAGCTTCAAACTGATGCTGGTTCACTGCGTGGTCGTCCCAGTTGTTCACGCGTCCGCACAGCGGACCGCTCAGACTGCTCGTCACGATCTCCACGCCTGCTTCCACGAGGCGACGAGCCAGCAGCAACTGCTGTCCCCAGCGATTGCGCCCGTAGCGATCACGAACTGCCGCATCTTCCTTGTTCAAGTCGAAGGCATCGCGCGTTTTCGGATTGGTCAGCAGCGTCGCGGCTTGGGCTTCAAATTCATCGAGCGCTCCCAGTTCACCCTCGCGATCGAAGGCACGCTCCATCTTGTCGAGGCTCTTGCGTAGAGCGATTCGTTCACTGAGGCGACGCGTCTCCGAGTCGTCGGACAGGCCAATGTTTGGCACCTGGAAGTTCGGACGATTCGGATCATCGCTCACCGCGAAAGGCGCATACGCATCGCCCAGGTAGGCAGGGCTGGAGTATTCGGGAGATGCGGCTGGAACGCCGATGTAGTTGGGCAGTGGATTGGTTCGTCCGCCTTCCTTCGCGCGCAGGTAGTGCGCCACCGACATCCAATCGGGCAGCCTGGGCTTCGGCTTGTCACGCGTGTCGGTGTCGCCGGAGAACATCTGCATCGTTCCCGCCGGATGTCCGCCCGCCGATTGATACATGGACCGAACCAAGGTGAACTTGTCCGCGATCTTCGCGTTCATCGGAAGCAACTCGGTGAAGTGCGTGCCTGGCACCTTGGTGCTGATCGTCTTGAACGGCCCCCGATACTCGCTGCTCGCATCGGGCTTCGGATCATAGGTGTCGATGTGTGACTGACCACCCGGCAGCCAGACCATGATGATCGACTTGCGCTCGCTGGTCGGCTTCATCGCATTCTCAGCACGCAACTTCAGCAGCCCCGGCCAGCTCAGAGTCGCCAGACCGCTCAAACCGACCTGCATGAAACCGCGCCGCGACAAGGGACCTGCGCAACGCACGATGGATGGGGGCTGAATGATGGAAGACATGCTGCCCAAACCTACGCCTGCCAGCAGCACCATCTTGCCTACATCAGCGCAGGCCAAAGTCCTCGAGATACTGCTCCACGATCACCTTCAGTTCCGGTGGTCTGGGCATGCCCAAGGCGACGGCACGCGCGCCATCCACACTCACCGGCCAATTGCTCACGATGCCTTGAATGCGCTCGTTGAAGGCGTCCTCAATGGCACCCAGCTTGATCCCGCGCTCGGCGGCGACTTCCTTGATCACTGATTCCGCGAGTTCCGGCGTCACCCGATGCGCAGGGAGCACGTAAGCGCGATCATCTTTGAACTGGCTCTCCGCGACCTCGTGCATCGCAATGAAGGAATCGATCACCGTCCGATAGCCCGTCATCGGATGGCATTGATCCCGGCGAATCGGCAGCGCACAGACCTCGCCATTGAGCGGCTCGCGGAACATGCCGCTGGCCCAGCTCGACGCTGCGGCATTCGGCTTGCCCGGACGCACGATCACCGTGGGCAGCCGCACGCTGCGACCATCGAAGAAGCCTTTGCGCGAGTAATCGTTCACCATCAGCTCGCAGATCGCCTTGGTCATGCCGTAAGTCGTCTGCGGCGTCAGCTTCGTGCGATCCGTGTTCGGGTCCTGCATCGCCTCGCCTCCGAAGCAGGCAATGCTGCTGGCAAAGACGACGCGCGGCTTGCCTGTGATCGCACGGGCGGCCTCGAAGATGTGGCGTCCGCCATCCAGGTTCACCCGCAGCGCATCATCGAAACGCTCCTCGCACTCGCCACTGACCATCGATGCGAGATGGAAGATGGAGGTCGCCGGATCACTCCCGATGGCTGAGATGACGGCATCGCGATCACTGATGTCGCCTTTGATCTGGACCACACGCGAGTCGTCGGCGGGCTTGTGGAAATGCGCATCCAGCAACACGATCTGCTCGATCTTCTCCGGCACTCCCGATGGGCCCGTCAGCTCGCCGCGTTGCAGCAGTTTCTGACCAAGCTGAGAACCAAGGAATCCGCCGCCGCCGGTGATGATGACTTTCATGAGGGATGTGTGGGAAGGTGAAGAGCGCCGCATGATGAAGGGCTGGCCGCCTCATGCAAGCACGCTCCCCAGCCCTTCGATCTTCGTGCCAACGCTCACCACACGCCCAGCTCCGACCGCCTTGTCATATCGGACTAAAGTCCTACGCCGAAGGTCCAATACCGCACTTCATCGAATGAGTTCATGATCCACACCGATGAAAGCACTCACACTCCTCCTCGCCGCCCTCACCGTCACGTCAGCCATGGCCGACATCACCCTCGTCAATGAGACCCTCCTCAATGGCGTCAGCTCCAAGTCCACGATGTGGATCAAGGGTGACAAGGTCCGCACCGACACAGACACCACCACCACGACCATCATCGACACCGCCAGCGGTGACATGACCACCCTGATGCATGAGCAGAAGATGATCATCAAGATGAACACCAAGCAGCTTCAGGACCTCGCCAAGCAAGCCCCAGGAGCAAGCACGCCCGAGGCCTCGCAGACCAAGTTGACCGCCACCGGCGAGAAGGAGAAAGTCGAAGGCTACGACTGCGAAATCTATCTCAGCGAAAACATGGGCATGACCGTGAAGATGTGGGTCGCCAAGTCCTATCCGAACGGCGACAAGCTCCGCGAAGAAATGAAAGTCATGGCCAAGCTCGGCACCCCAGGCGCACCCAAGCCCCCCGAGGTCCCCGGCATTGCTGTGAAGACCGAGTTCGTCCAGCAAGGCATGAAGTTCACCACCCGCCTCGTCAGCATCAAGACCGACAGCATCGACGAGTCCAAGTTCGCGATCCCAACCGACTACAAGGCCCCCTGATCGAACGCTCTCGCCTTCATGGGCAGCGGTCAGACTGGCCGCAAGCCCATCATCACCTGGCCCGAGGCCTTCGAGCCCATGCATCAGGGCGAGGGGGTGAAGCGAGTGCTGCGGACGGGCTCATCCTTCATCTTTCCCGTCGCCCTCCGGGCGCGGCTCCGCCTTTCCGGGAAAAACGGGTTCGCTCCGCTCTCAGCGGCTCCGCCGCGCTGGGCTCGTTCTGACCTGCGGCCAAGCGCAGGCCCAGGAAGAGGAAGCGATTGCCAGGAGCGTCCCCGCCGCGGCAGGCGGAGCGGCAGCCGCGGGCGCGGCCGCCCCAGGAGCCGCCGCGCAAGACGCGGTGGGCGCTTTCGTCAGTCGAATCTAGGAAGGGGTCCGTCGCTCCGGCGGCACGCTTGGCATAGGCTTTTTCATCCCATTCATCAGCGCACCATTCCCACACGTTGCCCAGCATGTCATGCAGGCCCCAGGCATTGGGCTTCTTCAGCTTCACCCGATGCGTGCCTGCCAGCGTATGCGGATGCTGCTTGTTCGGCCTGCCTTTGCTGTTCTCGCCGTTGCTGACTTCGAGATCGACGCCGCTGTTGCCACCATACCAGGCGATCTCGTCCAACTCGGGAGCATTGTTCTCGCCCTTGACGGTGATGCCACCGGTGTAGAGCGCCGTCTCCGTTCCCGCGCGGCAGGCATACTCCCATTGTGCCTCCGTGGGCAGGGCGGAGTGCAGGCCGGGGAAGAGGGCATTGAGCTTCTCGGCGAAGGCCTTGCACTCCGGCCAGGTGACCTGCTCCACCGGCAGTTCCCCTGGGCCTTTGAAATAGCTGGGGTTCTCCCCCATTACCGCCTGCCATTGCGCCTGCGTCACTGGCGTCTCCCCCAGCCAGAAGCCACGGCTGAGCGTCACCTTATGCTTCGGTCCTTCAGCCTCCCATCGCCCCGGCTCATCCTTGGGCGATCCCATCTGGAAGCTGCCGCGACAAATCCAGCGCCAGACGAAGCGAACGTCATTCACCGAGCACTCCGCGAAGATACCGTGGCGATCCTCGCCAAAGACCTCAGCCCACACGGGTGGGAAGCGGGGGATGAGACTCGATTCACACGAAGGCACGAAGGTGGTCTGATTGAGTGTTCTTCCCTGCTTTCATAGCTTGGTGCCTTAGTGCCTTTGTGTGAGCACCTCCGGGGTCGTCTCGGCAGCGCTGTTGTCGCGGGCGGGAATCCAGAAGAACTTCAGTTTCATGAGTTCAGCGCGGTTGGTTCGCTCTCACCACCGCGACAGCCCACGACGGGGATGCTGACGCTGATGCTTGATGACGGTGATCCGTGGAAGATCGCCTTTCATCCGAAACAAAATGACATGGGGAAAACGGGGAATAAACGCGCGATGGAACTTAGGATGAGGCGGGTAGGGCGAGCAGCGCCCAGGGTTCTCAGCAATCTGCGCCAACCGGTGCTGCAGCGCTGTGAAGAAGCGATCCGCCAGAGCCGCACTGCCTTCGTTGTTGTAATACGCGAGGATCTCATTCACATCGCGTTGCACGCCGGGGTGAAACTCCAGTTTCATCCCCGCTGTGAAGGCTGGTGCAACCCCGCCATGAATGCCTCATACGAGAGTGGCTGCACCTCCCCACGTTCCAGTTCCGCATCCCTCTCTTCGGCCAGGACGGAGAGTTGATCGTCCTCCCAGGCGGTCTCACCCAGGCTATCGATGAGATCGACGGCCAGTGCGGCACGATCCTGCTGAGGCAATTGCAAGAGGCGGGTGGCAAGATCGGCGGCGGCGGTCATAGGCTTCGGCGGGTCCAAACGGTGATGGTTGCATTACCATCGCAACGGTCAGCAGGCAAGCTCTCGGATGAGAGAGGTGTCATGGAAAAACCGCGCTGCGCGGCCTGGATCGGATGCCTCGGGCACGGCTACAGCCTATCCGATGAAGACTTGGGTCGCTCCGCTCCTGGCGGCTCCGCCGCCCTGGGCTCGTTCTGACCTGCGGCCAAGCGCAAGCCCAGGAAGTGCCAGCGGTAGCCAGGATCGCCCCGGCCGCGGCAGGCGGAGCGGCAGCTGCGGGCGAGGTCGCCCCAGGAGCCGCCGCGCATGACGCGGTGGGCGCTGTCATCACCCGGAACACGCGGATCGGTTTGCGGAGTGGAGGGATAGTCTGACCACGCATCGGCGCACCACTCCCAGACCTGGCCATGCATGTCGTAGAGGCCCCAGGCGTTGGGCTTCTTGGCCTTTACGGGATGAGTTTTGCCATCGCTGTTCTTGTCGAACCAGCCGAGCGCATCGAGGGCGGGGTCCTTACCTTCGGGCTCGGTGCAGGGTGAGTCATCGTTGAAGGCAGCGGTAGTGCCCGCACGGCAGGCGTATTCCCAATTGGCCTCCGTGGGCAGCCCAAAGCCAGGGCCGTCGGGCAGCAGGGCATTGAGCAACTGGCAAAAGAGGGCACTGTCCTTCCAGTTCACCTGCTCGACGGGGAGTGCATCGCCTTTGAAGTGACTGGGTTCGGGATTGAGTGTCTGCTTTCCGATGAGCTTCTTCCACAGCGCTGGCTGCGCCCCCGCTGCCGCGACGACCGCCCGCCACTGGGCCTGAGTGACCGGCGTATCCGTCATCCAAAAGCCCTGGGAGATAGTGACCTGATGCTGCGGCCCCTCATCACCATAGCGCCCCGGTTCATCCTCCGGCGAGCCCCTCAGGAAGGAGCCCGGCGGAATCCAGCGCAGGACGAAGGGGACGGAACCAATGCGGAACTCAGCGGCGAGGCCGTGGGCGTCCACGGAGAGGCGGGTGGCCCAGGATGGTTTGTTTTCGGCGTGCCATCTCCCATGGGTAGTGCCAGACGTCTTCGTGCTAAGAGCCAGCCCATTGATCATCTGAAAGCTGATCCAAGGCAGACTCCAGCGAAGACGATGCTGTCTGCCTTGGATTTCCACATCGGCAGCAAGGCCATTGGCATCATAATACAAGCGACTGGCCCATTCGGGACGGGTCATTTTGGCTAGATGTAAGGTGTCCAGCCCCGACGAAAGCGTAACGCCAACGAGCCCGTGCAGACGTTCGGGAGACACTCGAGTGGGCAATCCCCAAGGTCTCTCGAACCGCTCCGGTGGCCCTACATCTGGGTGCAGGGTCATGACGCAGGAGGTGGAGCGAGAGGCTAGATTGACGAGCTTGACACGACCCTGCTCCAGTCCTGCGACGATGCCATCGGCTAGCATCACGGGTTCGGTCGTTTGCTCCTTCTTTTCTCCCATCCAGGCGATGACGGCGGGATTGATCCACGGTGGCAGGTCGCGATGAGGACCAGGATTGGCCAGTGCCCACACCGTTTGCATTTCCACAGGCAAACGAGCATCTCCTTGCAAACGGTCGAGGTCGCGAGCAGCAAAGGCAGTCACCTGCCCCGTGCGTGTGCCAAAGCTCTCGCGCGAAAGGCTGGCTGCGAGCCGCTGCCAGTAGGCACGCGCATCGGCGTGATCCTTTTCTCTGAGCACACCGCTGCTGATGAGCGCCTGCCAATGCTGGGGTGGCAGGACTTCCCGAAGGCCAAGCAACTCGCTGAGACCAAAGACCTGTCGGCAGTAAAGATGATGGGCCATCAGCAGACGAACGCACTGGCAAAGCAAGGTGGGCGAGATTGTGCACAGCCGGGCGCGAAGCTCGCGAATCTTGTCTGGCAGGAAGCTGAATCCGCTGCCGGTGCCACGGGTCGTGCGCGACTGGAAGGCATCGTATTCGGTGCCAGCATCAGCTTCGCCTGGGGCGAGTAGGCGTGCATCTCGCAGCAGGCCTCGCTCCACGCGGATCGCGGGGGAGAGCAGCAGAAAGAGGTCATCGAGCTGGCGATTTCGTCTAGCCTCCAGAGCCTGCCTTTCGTCCACGGGCACGGGCTCGGCACGCTGGCCATCGCCGCGCACTGGCAGCCGCAGGCCTCGGTCCCAGGCTGCTATCTTCCAAAGCCTAGCCATGCGGGGCGACCAGCGATCGCGTGGGCAAGGGCAGAGCGCCCAAGGACTGATCCCACGCCGACGCAACTGCCTGCCAAGGCGGAACCACGGATCGAGGGCGAATCCACCGGGATACTGGCCCAAGTCTCCCAGCGCCAGCACGACTGCATGACTGGGAGGCAAGGCGAGGGGTTTGTCCGAGCAGATGCCTGCCTCCAGCAAATCATCACCATCCCGCACGACCTGCATGATGCGCAACCCAGCGTTGCCACGCATGGCTTTGAGCCGATGAATGAGGTGATCGTAATCATCCCAGAAGGGTGCGAGTGCCTCACGTCGATCCACCAGCAGATGAACCTCGGCCCGCCAGGCCCGACGCTTCACCTTCGGCAGCCGAAGCAGCGGACGTCCCTCCGCCAACATTCGCACCAGACGTGGCAGATCAGGACGACGCCCGGCCTTCTGCCGACCAAGCACTGTGCGCAGGAAAGGCCAGAGCCGGGACCAATGCACCAGCGGCTTTCCCGGAAGAGGACGGTCCTCATACTCGAAGTCCTGTTCCGTTAGCGGCTTAGCATCTCTGATTTCAGGGGGCGGCTGCGAGAGCTGCTCTATCTCTTCCTGGGTCTTCACTTCGACAGAGGCTGGATACCAGAATTCCAGTCTCTCGGTCGTAGCGGCTGTGGGCTCAACTGTGACGGGCGGCGCTTCGTTAATGGTCGGTGCGACTGGCGGCACGCGCATGATCTCAGGCTGCTCAGGTGCTGGCTCGCGATAGTCGAATCCACACAACTGCCCCGCCAGCTCCATCGGTATGGATTGCCCGCCAGCGGCTAGCGTCAGCAGCAAGTCGGAGCGATAAAGCGATGCGCGGGCCATGAGACGCGTGATCAGGCTTGGCGGTGCTTGCGGAAGGC
>CAUJJC010000193.1 GCA_963204975.1 Verrucomicrobiota bacterium
GAGCATCAACTTGCCGCCACCGGCCTCCGTTTCTGCGGCGGTGAGCGCTTGACCCATTTCCGTGCGTGGATCGACCGAAAACGCCTTGCCATTGACTCCGAGGATCACATCACCGACCGCGATGATGCCGTCCGCAGGCGACTTCGACTCCACTTTCGTGATGGCGATCTGTCGCGCATCACTCGTCACCATCGTGTCGGAGTGCATCCATCCGCGCAGGCCGGTGGCACCGAGATTCCAGTCGTGCTTGGCTTTGGCCGGGATCGCATCGCCCTTGGTGAAATCGGGTGGTGGAGTTTGATCACTCTTGCCCGCTGCAAACGAGCAGGAAGCGAGGGCAAGAAGCAGGAAAGACAGTTTCATGGGCTGGTAAAAAGTTGGGGGTAAAAGATTTGAGATCGGATTGGTTGGCTTGGGTTGGCTTGTCACCTTTTACCCTCAATCTTTTACCGGCCCAGCCAGCGCCTCCGCGAAGGCCTTGCCCATCAGCGCGAAGGTCTTTGCGCAGCCGAGGTAATGATAACCAGCATTCGAGGCACCGCGTTTCCACAGCGTTTCCTCGGCGGGCGAGATGAGCTTCGCTTCGTAGTTCTTCAAATACTCGCGCTTCTCGGCCTCAGTCATGTGACCATCGGCGTTCGCATGGTCCTTGTGCTTCGAGTTGAGGTAGTGGCCCATTTGACGGACCTGGGCGCGTTTTTCGTCAATGGTGCCGAGTTCTTCCGACCAAAACGGCGCGGTGGGCACGGCGAAGACGTTGCCTTTGAACTCCGGCATCAAGGCGGGCGCTGTCATGGCCTCGCGGAAGGCGAGGGTGTCCGGGTTTGCCTTCAAACCGCCGACGCCCATGACGCCGATCACAAAGGGCATCTTCGGCGCACTCAAATCTTTGCGCACATCGCGAATGAAGTGCGCGAGCAGGTCGCTGTAAACCGCAAAGCGTCCCGGCTTGCCGCGATCCGGATACGTGTGGCCGTCCACCATGTCGTTGAAGCCCTGGAGCCACACGAAGCCAGCGATCTCGTAGCCATCTTTGGCATCGTAGGCCGGGCAGACGCGAGTTGGGTCCGCGAGCACATGCTTCACGTGCTCGACCATGTAGCGGTAGAAGCGGCCCGTTTCGCGCTTCTTCTCTTCAAGCCACTGATTCATGTCCTTCGGCACTCCATGGCCGGGCGGGCCGTAGTAGAGCTTCTTTTGGTAGTCGTTGAGTTCATACGGCCCCGCGCTCGGCGGACGAAACTCGGTGTTCAGGCTCCTGCCGCCCCACGCTGTCTTGATGATGAGCACCGGTTCCTTCAGCGCCGCATCCATCGCGAGGCCAAAAGTGAACTCGGGGCCGATTTTGCCGTTCGACTTCGTCGCATCGTCGCGTGCGCCATAGCCTGCCGTGAGCTTTCCAGTGCCTTCGCCATTCGCGCTGCCGTCGTATTTGCCGGTGAAGTAGGAGATCCAGGTGTGATCGCACACACGCGGCTGGCCGCTTTCGTCCCGCATCATCTTCAACAGCGGCGCCGTCGCCGGATCATCGCCGATGTAGTCAAACGTTTCTATCTTCGCATGACCCTCCATGTTCGACTGGCCGGCGAGGATGAAGACCTTCAGCGGCTTGGCCTGAAGCGGTGCCGCGATGAGGAGTAATAGGAGGATGAGTTTCATGGGTTTTGAGTTTCGATGACAAACGCCGGGCGGGAGAGGATGCCTTTGGAGAGCGCCCCGTAGTGGTCGGAGCGCCAGAAGTTCTTCAAATCGGCGGCGGTGATGAGTTGGAGGCCGGGAGTAGCCACGGCGGGGTTGCAGAGGATGTAGAGGTCCTCTTTCGCGATGTAGCCGCAGACATTGAGCGTGTGACCGGCGCTGCCATTCGGGTATTGGGGGCCGATGTATTTGAAATCGACGATCACGGGCCGACCGGCATCGAGTTCGCTTTTGAGCATGTCGGTGGCTTTCACGAAGCCGTCGTCATCGGGCGTGTAGGTAACGAGTTTCCACTTCTGGCCGATTTTGGCAGAGGCATCGAGCAAGTGGCCCCAATCAGTGCCGGTGCCGAGGGGTGATGGGCAGAGTTTTTTGAAGTCCCAGCCGCCGATCTTGCTGCCATGAAAGCGGGCGAAGATGGCACAAGCCGTGGAGCCGCAGTTGTTATAGCCCTGCTGAATGTGGGGCATCTGCACGAAGGCAAACTTGCCTGGTTCGCCTTTGCGCTGGCGATAGTCGATGAGCTTGAGGAGGTCGGCGGCTTGTTGAGCCGAGGCGTTGCCGGAAGGCTGAGCAGGATGACCGGTGGCGTTTGTGGGATGGAGTTTGGCGGCTTTGGTCCAGTTCGCTTTCGCGGCATCGAGTTCACCGGCTTGGAAGTGCATTTCACCGAGTAGCACGAGGCCGCTGGGATCTTCCAGCTCTGCGGCACGCTCGGCGAGGCTGCGTGCGAGCACGGGATCGGCAGGAATGCCTTCGCCCGAGTGATAAGCCATCGCCGCATTGGCTGCGGCGCGTCCGTGACCGCGCTCGGCGGCCGTCTTCCACCATTCGAGAGCCTTTGCGCAGTCCTGCTCGGTGCCTTGCGCTCCGAAGTAGCACTGGCCGAGGTTGAATGCAGCCTGCGCCGAGTCATTCGCGGCTGCTTTGAAGTAAGCGATGGCAAGCGCGGTGTTCCTTTTCACCACCGCTCCTCGGAGGTAGGCAAAGCCGACGAAGTCCTGCGCATCTGCGTTGCCTGCATCCGCGGCCTTGTGCGCCCACTGCATCGCTTCGGCATCGTTTTTGGCCACGCCTTTGCCATCGCGCAGACGAATGGCAAGTTGGAGCTGGGATTTGGCATCACCACTGGCTGCTCTGCTTTGAAGCTCCTCCATTTCATCGGCTGAAACCGTGGTGATGGCCATGATCATGGTGGCAAGAAGAGTGAACGAAGATCTTTGCATTCGTAGATCAGCCTAACGTGGAGCGGGAGCTGCTGTCTTGAACTTTCTGATCATGGGACTCGCCAAAACCCGCACAATGATGAAAGCGCTAGCGGGTGATGCTCTTGCGGGCATCTTTGGGAACTGTCGCCACTGCATGAAAAAAGCCTTCACAGAATTTCCGGGCACCCATTTCAAACTAGGCACAATGTTGATGGATGCGCGCATGATCGAGCAACTGGCCGATCTGATGCACGACACGGCTTTTTTCATCAAGGATGCCTCGGGGCGCTACCAGGTGGTGAATCAATCGCTGGTCGAGCGGCACGGTCTCAAGCACAAATCTCAAATGCTCGGCAGGCGGCCTTGCGACGTCTGTCCCGGAGACTACGGTCGCATTCCGACCGAGCAGGATGAGCAGGTGCTGCGCACCGGACAACCCATTGTGGAGCGCTTGGAGCTTTTCTGGCGCAGGCCGAATGTGCCGGTATGGGGACTCACCAGCAAGCTGCCGATCCGTGATGCAAATGGGCAAGTGACGGGCCTCATCGGCATCTCCAAAGACCTGGCGGCCCCCGTGAGTCGTGAGGATGTCTCACCCGAAATCGCGCGGGTGCTGCGATATCTCGAGTCGGCTTACGATGATCCGGTGAGCCCGTCATCGCTCGCCCGAAAAGCAGGCATGGCTGCGGCGCGGTTTGCGCGAGTCATCAAGCGCATCCACGGCATCAGCCCCATGCAATTGATTACCAAGACGCGCATCACCGTTGGATGCCGCCTGCTGCGTGAAACGGATGCCAGCATTGCCCAAATCGCGCTCGACTGCGGTTTCGCAGATCATAGTGCCTTCACGCGGGCCTTTCGTGCAGTGACCGGCATGTCTCCGACCGAACATCGGCGGCTTGAGCGACCCTGATTAGGGCTTCAAGTGACGCACTAGAAAATCCATGCGCAGCTTCGTTCCATAAGGTGTCTCAGCTGCGCCGTGGCCAGTGCTGGCGATGGGCATGAAGTCAAAGGTCTTGCCTGCTTTTTGCAGCGCGGCGACGACCTGCATGCTGCTGGCGGGATCGACGTTGGTATCGAGTTCGCCGACGATGAGCAGCAGGTGGCCCTGGAGCTTGGCGGCGTCTTCCACGTTGGAACTGAGCTTGTAGCTGTCATCGACAGGCCAGCCCATCCACTGCTCGTTCCACCAGATTTTATCCATCCGATTGTCATGGCATCCACAGTCGGCGACTGCCACCTTGTAGAAGTCGTGATGATCAAGCAGCGCGCGCATCGCATTCTGACCACCGGCGCTGCCGCCGTAAATGCCGACGCGGCTCAGGTCCATCCACGGGCGGGTTTTCGCGGCCTCGGTGATCCAGAGCTTTCGGTCCGGGAAACCGGCGTCCTTGAGGTTCTTCCAGCACACGTCATGAAAGGCTTTGCCACGATGATTGGTGCCCATGCCATCGAGCTTCACGACGATGAAGCCCAGCTCGGCGAGCTGATGCATGCGCAGTTGGCGATCAAAGTCCTTCGGCGAAAAGGCTCCGTGCGGTCCGGCATAGATGTCCTCGACGATGGGATACTTCTTCGCGGGATCGAGCTTCGATGGCGTGATGATGATGCCGTGGATCTCTGTCTTGCCATCGCGACCTTTGGCGACAAAGCGCTCCGGCATCGTCCAGCCAGCAGCGAGCAAGGCGGTGGCCTCGGCTTTCTCCATGACGGTGATGAGTGTGCCATCACTGCAACGGCGCAGCTCGGTGATGGGGGCCTGATCCGCACGCGAGTAGGTGTCGATAAAGAAATCGCGTTTCGGTGAGAACTCGATGCGGTGATTGCCATCGCCAGCGGTGAGCTGCTGGAAGCCGCTGCCATCCAAGTTCACCCGGCAGAGATGCTGGTGATAGGGGTCTTCCTTGGCACTCAATCCGCTGGCGAGAAACCAGATCTGCCGCTTTGCCTCATCGACGTGCAAGACCTCCCGCACAGGCCACTGGCCTTTGGTGATTTGATGCTTGGGCTGGCCCGTTTTCACATCGTAGAGCCAGAGGTGGCACCAGCCATCGCGCTCGCTCATCCAGATGAGTTCGCCGCTGCCGTGCAGCCAGTGACGCCAGCTTTTTCCGGAGTAGTGGATGAAGGTCTTTGATGTCTCCTCCACCACCACACGCACCGCGCCGGTCTGCTCATTCGCGGCGAGGATGCGGTAGAGTTGATGGCCACGCTGATTGTAGTCGAAATAAAACTCGCGGCTGTCGGGTGCCCAGGTCACGTCAATGTGATGCGACTGCGTGAATGGATTTGGGAAAAGAGCGTTGTTCACGTGCTGGAAGTCGCCACCACCAGCACGGACGATCAACATTTCTGGCTTCGGGAGTTGATCCCCAGGTTTGGTGTAATCGATCTCTTTGAGTCTAGGCTGGAGCTGCTCTTTGGGCGAAGAATCAACAATCGACACTTTCCGTTGTGGAACCGGGTCACAACGACTCACCACAAAACTCAATGAATCTGGTGCCCACTGAGCTGGGCCATGGAAATCTTTCACAGCATCAAGCTTGAGAGGTTTCTGGTTGAGATAGATGAAGTTCTTGGTGACTTCGGCCTTTGATTTTGAGTCTGGCGATTTAAACCCACTGTCCACCTTCTTCGGCTCGTTCTTGGTTTTTGTTAGGCCTTTGCCATCAATGATGAGTGTCTGCATTTGTGCCCCGCCTTCCACCACCGCGAGGTGCTCGCCCGTGCGACTGGTGATCAGCCACACATGGCCCTCGAAGGTGTGCTGCTCACGCTCCGTGCCCGCCCGGATGCCGCCGTAGCGGACGTGCTCGCCTTCCTGATTGATCCAAAACAGATCCACGTCTTCACCGAGCTTGTTGATGAATTTCAGCCCCGAGTCCTCACCCGTGCGCCGTGTGGGATGCAGTTCGACTTTCAGCGCTGAGGTCTTGGTGGCCTCCTGCTGCGGCAAACCCAGTGCCTTCAGCGAGTCCGCCGCTCTGCGGGTTCCATTGGTCGCGTCAATCAAAACAAACTCATGCGTGCCCGGCCCCGTTTGCACGCGATACCAGAACGCTTGCCCATCCGGCAGCCAGTTGGCCTTCACCCGGTCGCGGAAGACTTTGTTTTCTGAGCGCTTCGGGAGGGCAAGTGCTGCGTCGAACTCAGCGGAAAGTATATTTGAGGAGAGGGCAAAGAAGAGCAGGAGGCGTAGTGACATGAGGCAATGAATACGCATGCATGAGCTATTCTTGCCCATTCTGGGGGTGAATGACTGCCAAATAAGGCAATGCACGGACGCCGCAGTTCACCTCTTTTTCTTCACCTTCTCCACCATGGCCGCTCCGACCTCTTTGCGCCAGGCATTGAGCTCGGCGAGGAGGCGGTCTCGATCTTCTGGGCGAGACTCGGCGAGATTCTTGGATTCGCCGGGGTCGGTGGCGAGGTCGTAGAGTTCGACTTTTTTCTCACTGGGGAAGTCTAGGAGCTTCAAGTCACCGATGCGGATGGCGGAGGAAAACCAATCACCGGTGCTGGCGGGACGGGGTGCGGGATTGTGCCAGTAGAAAGTATCGCGGGCGGGGGCGGGCTTGCCTTGCAGGAGTGGGGCGATGCTGAGACCATCGGTGCCTGCTTTTTCGGGTGCTGGGATGCCTGCCATTTCGGCGAGAGTGGGCATCAAATCGAGTGTGCTGACAGGTGTGGCAATCTCTGTGCCTGCTTTGATCTGGCTGGGCCAACGCATGATTAGCGGGATGCGCAGTCCACCTTCATACAAATGGCCTTTGCCTGCGCGCAGCGGGCGGTTCGAGGTGGCGACTCCGCGTGTGTTGCCTCGTGCTGATAGGCCGCCGTGATCACTGGCTAGGACGACGATGGTGCTGTCTGCGAGATTGAGCTGCTTGAGCTGATTCAAAAGGCGGCCAATGCCGTTGTCCACGCTTTGGATCATGGCGGCGTAGGTGGCGTTGTTTTGCACGAGGAGGTTTTCGCCTGCGCTCTCTGGCTCATACTCAGCTGCGGGCTTTGGCATGGTGGCCAGCTTTTCTTCATAACGCTTGGTGAGGTGATTCTTAGCCTCGATGGGCGTGTGGACGGCGTAGTGAGCGAGCACGGCACAGAAGGGCTTGTCTTTGTTCGCCTCGATGAACTTCATGGTCTCTTCGGTCAGTCGGTCCGTGAGGTATTCGCCCTCGGGAGCGTCATCGAGGCCGACGATGGCGTCTTTTTCACCGTGACCCTTGCTCTTTGAAACCGTGTAAGGTGCAAAAAACGAGCGCGTGGCTCCAGCGGCACCAGCGGCCACGATGGTGTCAAAGCCCACCTTGTCAGGATTCGATGCGCCTTCACCGAGATGCCACTTGCCGCAGTAAAAGGTGCTGTAACCCGCCGCTTTGAAGGCCTGGCCAATGGTGGCATCCCGCTCCGGCTCCACATGCGGGCTGTCTTTGATGCCCTGGACACGAGCGGGATGTTTCCCCGTGAAAATCGCAAATCGCGACGGCACACAACGCGGATACGCCACATA
>CAUJJC010000194.1 GCA_963204975.1 Verrucomicrobiota bacterium
GGATCATCCGTGCATCGCCGCCATGCTCGATGCCGGTGCCAGTGTGGATGGCCAGCCCTACTTCGCGATGGAACTCGTCCCCGGCCAGACCATCACTCAATGGTGCGAGCGCCATCGCTCGCCCATTCACGAGCGGCTTCGGTTGTTCAATCAGGTGTGCTACGCCGTGAACCACGCGCATCAGAAAGGTGTCATCCATCGAGACCTCAAGCCGTCCAATATTCTCGTCACTTGCATTGATACCTTGCCCACGCCCAAGATTATCGACTTCGGCATCGCCAAGGCTATGCGCGCCAGCACGCTGGCCGAGCTAACGATGCTCACGCACGCCGACGAAGTGATCGGCACACCGCTCTACATGTCTCCCGAGCAGATCGACGGGAGCCACATCATTGACACACGCAGCGACATCTACTCTCTCGGCGTGCTTCTTTACGAGCTGCTCACTGGCGGACCGCCCTTTGAATCAGCTACTTCAATCACCAGCAACCTGGATGCCCTGAAGCGAAGCATCCGCGAAGACAGACCGGTGAATCCCGGCACCCTGGTGCGGGCACGCCGACGCCTCGAAGGCGAGACGCCAGCCATCTCGCCACCCTTCGATAGCTCCATGCCAAACTACTCCGTGGATCTCGACTGGATCGTGATACGCGCCTTGGAAAAAGATCCCGCCCATCGCTACCAAACAGCGATGGATCTGGCCGAAGATGTGGCCCGGTTCCTCGCCCAGGAGCCCATTGAGGCGCGCCCGCCGAAGTTTAGTTATATCGCAGGCCGGTGGATCAAACGCCATCGCACCATCTTCATCGCCGCATGTGCCGTGGTCTTCGCCATGGTGACAGGGACCATCGTTTCGTTGAGACAGGCCAAGCTCGCACGCACCGCCCAAGCCCTCGCCGAAGCCCAAACAGAGATCGCTCACGCCGCCGAGATCCGTGCCACCGAGAATGAAGCGCGTGCGACAAGGGAGGCCATTCGCGCGCAGAAATCCACCGCCTTCCTGACAGAACTACTGGACCGCGTCGCCACTGAGATCGACCGCGGGCGCAATCCCGAAGCCCTCAAGCTAGCCTTAGCCGACAGCGAGAAGCATATCGCCGCCCTTGGCAATGATACCAGGCTGCAACTCCAGTTGCTCGAACGCGTGGCCGGGATCTACCAGCGCATCGGCGAGACCAAGCAACTCATCCCTCTGCTAAAGGCTGCCTCCGAGATGAGCGCTCGAATCAGTGGCCCTGAAAGCGAGACCGCCTTCAAAGCGGAACTCGACTACCTCAAGATGCTCAGGGATCACGGCGACCGCAGCAAAGTGCCGCCGCTCGTGCTCGCCCTGCGCACTCGCATGGAGGCCGCTGGCCAGCGTGGCAGCCGCCTGTGGTTCGAGGTTCAACGGGCTCTCGTCCAATCCTGGCTAAAGCTCAAGAAAGGTGACAAAGCCCTCGTGGAGGCGGATGAGGCAATCGCTGAAGCCGAGCAACAGCAATTGAGCGCTTCGCAGCTTTTTGGGATGCAACTCAACCGCGTCGCAGCGCTGGAACTTGAAAGCCATTTCGATATGGCAGAGACGCTGCTGGACCAAATTCAGCGTGATGCCGCCAAACGAAGACATGCCGAGCACATCGAAGAAGCTGAGAAAGCGCTGCTGCATCTGCTGTGGAGTAAAAAGGACTTCGCAAGCGCCTCAGCACTAATGCGTCAGCAGCTTCCAGCTTTGGCCGCCAAGCAAGGTGAACGATCACCCCAGATGCTCGAAAAATTGTGCGAACTGAGCGCCTCCGAAAGAGATGGCAGGCAAACCTATCAAGCCATCACGCACGCTCAAGCAGCGCTCGAAATTGCGCGTGATCGTCCAGCAGATCGCCTTGGTCATTTCCTTTCACTCATGGCGCTTGCAACTGCGGAAGCAGGAGCAGGACGCACCACCGAGTCCTCTGAACACGCCCAGGAAGCGCTCAAACATGCGCGCGATGCTGGTGACAACGCTCAAGTCGAAAGTGCCCTTGAGCACCTCGGCCATTTGCACCGCGACGCCCAACGTTACGAAGAAGCTCTCGACTGGTTCCGGCAACGCGCGAAGCTTGTCATCTCTAATCATGCCAGCACCAAAGATGTGGTCGAGGCGCTCAAGAATGTATGCTCCACAGCCACCAAACTGCGCCTTCGGCACGAGGCAATGGAGGCAGCCCAGCAGGCATGGAACCACCTAAAAACTGACCCCGGCTTGATCGAGGACAAATCGTTTGCCGCCGCCATCGCCCAGCACGCTATCCACTGTTTCCGAATGCTGCGTAACGCCTCCGGTGGTGCGCCAGAACCCGCCGACATGGATGCGTGGATGCAGTTGATGGACCCGTCAAATCCCGATGTGCTGTCCATCCTGCGAGGACGACAAGAATCTGCCTCCGAGTCGCTCAAGTGATCGCTGGTTGGCTTCGCAATCCATGGCTACTCAACCACACTCCACCAGGTGTGAATCATCACCCTTCTCATGCGCTCAATGAATCGTCTTTGGCTTCTGTTTCTCTGCTTTTCGCTCGCCGCCGCCGAAAAGCCGGATGTGCTCGTGGTCATCGCGGATCAGTGGAGCCCGCGATACACGAGCTGGGACAACAAGGAGGTCCGCACGCCGCATCTCGATCTCCTCGCTCGCGAAGGCATGATCTTCGATGCCTGCTACACCACCTCGCCCGTGTGCATGCCAGCGCGGGTGTCGCTGCTCACCGGCCTCTACCCGCACAATGCTGGCCACGGCTTGTGGGGCAATGCAGCAGGTTATTATCCGCAGCCGAAGGACGCGCCGATGTTCCTCGACATCCAACGCGCTGGCTGGACCACCGCGCAGATCGGCAAGACTCACTGGACCGCAGGCCCGGCGTGGCATGAGCAGTTCAAAAACAGCGGCGCGTTCTTCAAGGCGCTCGGTCTCGATCACGTCGCGGACATTCCCGGTCCGCCGGACTCCACGAAGGGGCGCGATCCCTACTCGCAGCATCTGCAAAAGCTCGGCCTGCTCCAGTCGGTGGCCGATGACCTGCATGGTCGCTATGTGAAGGGCGAGTTCGCTCCGCGTGCCAGCGTGGTCAAAACGGAGGACTACCATGATTGGTTCACCACCGGCCTCGCGGTCGATTTCATCCGTGCGCAGCCAAAAGAGAAACCGCTTTGCCTCGTCGTCAGCCTGCACTCGCCGCATCCGCCACTCGATGCGCCCGGCGATTACGCCACGATGTTTGATCCTGAAAAGCTCACGCTGCCTGCGAACGTGCCGCCGAACTACCTCCGCGAAGGCCACGCTCTCGATCACACCGAGACACGCGCCATGCTGGCGAACTACCTCGGCAAAATGGCCCTCGTGGACGACAACATCGCGCGTCTGGCCGACGCCATGAAAGCACGCGGCACCTGGGCCAACACGCTCGTCATTTTCACCGCTGATCATGGCGAAATGATGGGCGCTCACGGCTATCTCACCAAAGGCCGCTTTTATGAAGAGTCCGTCCGTGTGCCGCTCGTGCTGCGCTGGCCTGGCCGTGTCAAAACCGGCCGCAGCAAGGCCCCGGTGCAGATGATGGACGTGTATCCCACCATCGTCGAAGCCATCGGCGGCGAGCTCACACCCGGTCGCTTTGCCAAGTCACTCCTGCCCATCGCCACCGGTCAAAGCGAGCGCCTCCGCCCCACCGCCATCAGCGAAATCGGCGACAAAGCCCCGCTGCGCATGATGGCCCGCGATGACCGCTTCAAATACTGGGCCGATGAAGACCGTGAATACCTCTTCGACCTCGAAACCGATCCCCTCGAGCAGCACGACCTCGCCAACGATCCTGCGAATCGCGAAACATTAAACACCATGCGCGAAAAACTCCTCACCCACCTCCGTTCCACCCAAACCAACCTCTCCGCCGGCTACAAACCCAAAGTCCAACGCCTCCGCGAGGCCGAGGCGAAGAAGAAGGGCAAGTGAGAAATTCTCGGGACCATCCCAGGCACGGATTCCCTCATGGCCCTCACACGATCTGCACCACGACTTTACCTTTGGCCCGTCCTTGATCGAGGTAGGCCAGCGCTTCGATGGCTTGATCAAAAGGGAACACCTTGTCGATCACGGGCCGTATGTGGCCTACTTCCAGCAGCTGTCCGATTTCCGCAAGTTGCTGGCCGTCTGGATATGCGAAGAGGAAGGAATACTCGGCTCCGCGTTTCTTGGCTAGGCGGGTGATTTTGCGACTCAGCAGGCCGAAGATGAAGGCGAAGAGCGTTCCCATTTTGCGGCGTCGGGCAAAGGCTGCGTCTGGTGGACCGACGAGTGATACGATGCGGCTCTGAGGGCGGAGGATCTGCAATGATTTCTCGATGGCATCGCCCTTCACGGTTCCCAACACGGCATCGTAGTCATGCAGGACTTTTTCAAACTCCTGCTTCTTGTAATCGATCACCTCGTCGGCTCCGAGACTCTTCACCATTTCGACATTGCCGGTGCTGGTGGTGGTGGCGACTTTGGCTCCGAGGTATTTGGCGAGCTGGATGGCGAAGGTGCCGATGCCGCCGGAGCCAGCAGGGATAAACACGTTTTGGCCCGGTCTGACGTTCGCTCGCTCGGTGAGTGCCTGCCAGGATGTCAGGCCCACCATGGGAATGGAGGCGGCTTGCACGAAGTCGAGATTGACCGGTTTGTGCGCAGCGGCGTGCTCGGGCACGACGGCAAACTCGGCCAAGGAGCCTGTGCCGAGATCAAAGGTGCTCGCGAACACGGCATCGCCCGGTTTGAATCGAGTCACGCCGCTGCCAACGGAAACGACTGTTCCGGCGAGATCACTGCCCATGGTGGCAGGTAGCTGGAGCTTCAGCATAGGCTTGAAGGCTCCTTTCGAACTCATGTTATCGACCGGGTTCAGGCCGACAGCGTGGACTTTGACGAGGATCTCATTCGCCTTGGCGACGGGTGCTGGAATGCCAGCTAGCACGAGGTTGTTCGCTCTGGCGTAACGGGTGAGGATGAGTGCTTTCATGGCTGGAGGTGCTTGGTGTTACTGGAGTTTGAGTTCCTTGCGTATGGCCCGGTCAAACAAGTCAGCAGGAAGCCAACGGCGAAGTCGGCTTAGCGCGATGCCTTTCCCGACGGGGTAGCGAAGGCGAGGCGAATGGGCGGTCAGAGCTGTAAAAACGGCTTCAGCGACCAGTAGAGCTTCGTCTCCATTCTCGATCCCCTTTTTGACAGTCTGTGAACTGCGTTCGCGGTTCGCAGCATACGCAGAAAGCCTTGCCGCTGCCTCTTGTCCGCTATGAGCGATGTTGCTTTTCGTATAGGAAGGTTCAATGAGCAACGCACGGACTCCAAAGCTCCGCACCTCATGGTCCAGCGACTCCGTGTAGCCCTCCACCGCGTGCTTGCTCGCGGCATACATCGGCATGAAGGGGGAGGGAAGGAAACCAACCACGGAGCTGATATTGGCGATCCTGCCTAAACCCGCCTGTCGCATCCCAGGTAACACAGCGCTCGTGACGCGCAGGACGCCGAAGAAGTTGGTCTCAAACTGCTGCCGGGCCTCCATGAGGCTGGTCTCTTCCACTGAGCCGCTGAGAGCGTAGCCGGCATTGTTGACCAGCAGTTGGATGGTGCCAGCCTTCTGCACAATGCTCTGCACGGCTTCAGTCACGCTGGCATCGTCCGTGACGTCCATCGCGATCATTTCCACGCCGGGAATCGGGCTGGCGGTATTCGGATTGCGTGCGGTGCCGAAGACGCGAGCACCCCGCGTAGCGAGGAGTTGTGCGATCTCACGACCGAGGCCGGAAGAGGCTCCGGTGACGAGCGCGATTTTGTTTTTTAGGGAGGTGGTCATCGAAATTGGTCTGGGACCCATTAAAGATGACGAACATAATCTAAACGTCAAACCATTTTGATGACGATTGACATCATTGGCCGTCTGGCCCTATTTTAGGGAAGAGAAATCGCACCATGAAAGTCACCAAAAAACAGGCCTTGGAGAATCGGGCGCACATCGTCGAGACGGCAGCCGTTCTGTTTCGTGAACGCGGATACGACGGCGTGGGCGTGGCGGACATCATGGCGGCTGCCGGATTTACCCACGGCGGCTTTTACAAGCACTTCCGCTCCAAGGCCGATCTGATGGCAGAAGCTGCGGCGAGCAGTTTGGCACAATCTGCGACTCAAAGTGCGGGGGCAGATGTCGCCGGGTTCGTGAAGGAGTATATCTCTCGAAAGCATCGCGATGCACCAGGTCACGGCTGCACCCTCGCTGCGCTTTGCAGCGATGCCGCCCGCCAGCCGGAGTCAGTCAAAACGACATTTGCCGACGGGATCGAAAGCCAATTGGCAGCCCTAGCACTCGAAGACGGCCCATTGAACAAGACAGCGAAACGCGAAGCTCGAGCCAAGAGGATCGATACGCTCGCCCATGTGATCGGTGCCATCGTGTTGTCACGCGCTTGTCCCGATGATTCCACTCTGGCGGATGAGATTCTGGAAGTCTGCCGCACTCGGATTCTCAGTCAGAATGCCTGAGGAAACTGAGACGGAAGCTGCGAGTATTGATCACCCGGCGGCTTAAGCCCACGATTGGTCTCGAAAGCATCTGAAAAGGTATCCATCCGCTTTCGTTTCACGTTCATGGCAGCCCGCTTTCTCCTTCTCTTTGCCTCGGTTCTCTTCATTCACTCGTCATTCGCAGCGCAGCCACTCAACGTCCTCTTTATCGCCGTGGACGATCTGCGCCCGGAACTCGGCTGTTACGGCGCGGAGCACATGAAGACGCCGCATCTCGACCGCCTCGCGGCGCAGGGCATGCTGTTTGAACGGGCCTATTGCCAGGTCGCCGTGTGCAATCCCTCGCGCAGCAGCGTGCTCAGCGGCACGCGACCCGATACGACGGGCGTGTTCGACAATCAGCACTTCATGCGGCCCAACATGCCCGATGTCATCTCCCTGCCGCAGCATTTCAAAAACCACGGCTACACCAGCCTCTCCCTCGGCAAAATCTTCCACCACAGCGAACGCGAGCCCGGCGACGATCCCCAATCCTGGAGCGAGCCCGCCTGGTATCACGGCGAGCCCTACAAGCACTGGTTCACCCAGGAATCGCTCGACTATGTGAAGCAGCTCAAAGCCCTGCCCAAGGCCCAACAACCCAAACAACTCCGCGCCGCGCCCTTCGAAGCCGCCGATGAACCCGACGGCTCGTATCCCGATGCGCAAACCGCCGCCAAGGCCATCGAAACCCTCCGGCGACTCAAAGCCGAAGCGAAGCCCTTTTTCCTCGGCGTCGGCTTTGTGAAGCCGCACCTGCCTTTCACCTGCCCGCAGAAATACTGGGACCTCTATTCCGAAGCATCGATTCAGCTCGCGGCGAACGCCCAGCGCCCGAAAGACGCCCCCGAGCCTGCCTTTCACAACAACTACGAACTGCGCAGCTACGGCACCGTGCCTGAAAACGGCCCCATCTCCGACGCCATGGCCTTGAAGCTCATCCGCGGCTACCGCGCCTGCGTCAGCTTCATGGACGCGCAACTCGGTCGCGTGCTCGATGAACTGGATCGTCTCGGACTGCGTGAAAACACGCTCATCGTGCTCTGGGGCGATCACGGCTACCACCTCGGCGAAAACGGCCTCTGCACCAAAATGACCAACTTCGAGAACGGCACCCGCGTCCCGCTCCTCGTGAATCATCCCGGCATGAAAATCGCCGGAAAACGCACCCAAGCCCTCGTCGAACTCGTCGATCTCTACCCCACGCTCGCCCAGCTCTGCGATCTGCCATTGCCCAAACATCTCGAAGGCACCAGCTTCGCCCCGTTGCTCGAAAACCCCGATCAACCTTGGAAAAAAGCCGCCTTCAGCCAATACCTCCGCACCGGCAAACCACCCCACACCGGCCGCAGCCTCCGCACCGACCGCTGGCGCTACACCGAGTGGCATGACTTGAAAGGAAAGCCCGCCGGAGTCGAACTCTACGACGAACTCAACGATCCCCAAGAGACCGTGAATCTCGCGAGTGATCCTACCCACGCGGAGACCGTGAAGCAGCTCGCCGCACAACTCCACAGCGGATGGAAGGCGGCCCTACCGTAGCTTCGATTGGTAATCGAAGCCGAACGTTCTCAACCCATTCGATTGCCAATCGAATCTACACATGAACCGCCGCCAATTCATCCACACTCTCGCCGCCACGCCGCTGCTGGCGGTGGATGCGCCGCGCAAAGCGCCGTTTCGGGTGATCTACAGCAACGACCTCACGAACATCACCTCGTGCGTGAGTCCTTTTCATGCCGCACGCGAACCGTTTCGGCCGGAGATGCTCGATGCCACGGTCGATGAGGTTGCGGGAATGGTGGATGCGCATTTCCTCCAGCCAGGACTCGGCGTGGTGCCGATGTGGCCGAGCAAGGTGATCGATCTGAAGGAACACTTCGCATGGATCAAACAGCGCTACGGGCAGAAGCCGGATTCGTTCAGCCAGTTCGTGCTCAATGGCGGCGACATCGTGCAGCGCTTCATTGACTACTGCCGTGCCAAAGGTCAGGCCGCCTTCATCTCGCTGCGCATGAACGACGCGCATCACAAGGAGTTCGTCGATCCCAAGCCTGGCGACAAACCGGGCAGCAGCATCGGCATGAGCGTCACACGCTGGTATGCCGAACATCCCGAGCACCGCATCAAACCCGGCTCGCTGCGTGGTGCGGATCTCGTTTTGAACTGGGCGGAGCCCGAAGTGCGTGCGCAGAAGCTCGCGATGCTCCGCGAACTCATCGACAACTACGACCTCGACGGCCTCGAACTCGATTTCCTGCGCTTCTACAGCTACTTCCGACCCGAAACGCCGCTGGAGCAACGTCGCGTCATCATGACGAACTTCGTTCAAGACGTGCGAAAGCTCCTCGGACCGAAAAAATGGCTCTGCGCTCGTGTTCCGTGCTATTTGACTGCTTTGGACGAACTCGGTCTCGATTTGAAATCCCTCGTCGCCGCCGGTCTCGACATGGTAAACGCCTCCGCGCACTACTTCACGACCCAGCAGCACGATCTGGCCGCGATTCGGAAGCTGACGACCGGTGCCACACTCTACTTCGAACTCTGCCACACGATCTGGAAAGGCGACAAAGTGCAGGCCGGCTACGACGTGTTTCCCTTCCGCCGCGCCACTCGCGAGCATCTGCACACGAGCGCTCATCTCGCCTATGCACGCGGTGCCGATGGCATCAGCCTCTTTAACTTCGCCTACTACCGCCAGCATGGCCAAGGCGAAGGCCGCGGGCAATTTGGAGAACCGCCGTTTGAAGCCCTCAAAGCTCTGCGAGATCCAAAAGCGCTCTCGAAAGAGCCGCAGCACTGGTTCATTGCGAGCGGTTGGCGCTCACCCGGTGCCAAACCGCTTCCCGTGCCGAGAAAGCTGGAGCTGAACAAGCCTGCGAAGTTCAATTTCGATCTCGCTTCGCCTCACGGTGATGCGCGAGTGCGCATCCAGACCGACAAGAGCCTCGAAGGCACCGAATGGACGGCCACGTTCAACGGAGAGGGCATTGCCTCCACCGAGGATGTCGCCGAGCCATTTCCGGTGCCCTTTCTTTCCATGCTGGCAAAGCCGGAAGAGCTGCGCGCGTGGACCATTCCCACCAAACTGCTGCGCGAAGGCAAAAACAGCCTCGAAGTCATGCAGAAATCTGGGGAGCCGGTGAATATCGTGTTCGTCGATCTGGCGATTGGTCAGGCTTCTTGACCAGCAAGGCGGGTGGTCGTAGGCCGTTGCTTCGATTGGCGATCAAAGCCGAACCACCCAATCATTCGATTCCCAATCGTATTTACTATGAAGACCTTCCTCCTTGCACTTGCGTTTGTTTCATCGGCCAGTCTGGCCGCAGTGGTCGAATCAGATCTCTGCGTCTATGGCGGCACGAGCGGTGGCGTGACTGCGGCGGTGCAAGGCGCGCGGATGGGGAAATCGGTTGTGATTGCCGAACCGGGTCGTCATCTCGGTGGCATGACCAGCGGTGGGTTGAGCGCTGTGGACATCGGCGATCCGCGCTCCGTCGGGGGCATCGCGCGGGAGTATTTCACGAAGCTGGCGGCAACGGTGGGTGTCACGCTGGCCTGGGACAAGGCTTTCAAAAGCGATGGCGGAGGTGGGCCGGCCACGGGCGGGGCGTATGCCATCGAACCGCACAAGGCGGAGCAGGTCTTCACCGACATGGCGAAGGAGGCGGGCGTGAAGGTGCATTTCGGAGCGCGACTGGCCTCGGTGAAGAAAAACGGCGCGCGCATCACCGAACTCGTCATGGAGAATGGCGATGTGTTTCGTGCGAAGGTCTTCATCGACACGAGTTACGAGGGCGATCTGATGGCGAAGGCAGGCGTGAGCTACACACTCATGCGTGAAGGCAATGCAAAGTATGGCGAGACGCTCAACGGCATTCATTACACAGAGAAATATCAGCCGCGCACGAACCACCTCAAACCGGGGCCGCACGGCCGCGTGCCGGGCGGTCAGGGTGTGTGGGACCGCGATTTCCCGCTCGATCCCTATGTGGTGAAGGGTGATCCGAAAAGCGGACTGCTGCCGCTCATCAACGAAGGCGAACCCGGCAAGCAGGGTGATTCCGCACCGGGCGTGCAGGCTTACTGCTTCCGTCTTTGCCTGACGACGAATCCGGCGAACATGATCCCGATCACGCCGCCCTCGGATTACGATCCGAAGCGCTACGAGATTGTGGCTCGCTTCATCGAAGCCTGCCTCGCCATCGGTGATGACATGGACCTGCGCTGGTTCTCCAAGCACGATCCGCTGCCGAACGACAAATGGGATTTCAACACGGCCACATTTGGCGGCAATCTGCCTGGGGCCTCGCACGCGTGGCCGGAGGCATCGTATGCGCAGCGCGAGAAGATCGCAAAGGAGCACGAAGACTACCACCGCGGTCTGCTGCACTTCCTCGCCACCGATTCGCGTGTGCCGGAGAAGGTTCGCAAGGACATGCAGCGCTTTGGTTTGCCAAAGGACGAGTTCACCGACAACGGCGGCTGGCCGCATCAGATCTATGTGCGTGAAGCCCGACGCATGATCAGCGACCTCGTGATGACCGAGCACCACACCTTTGGCCGACAGGCGGTGCCGAAGTCGGTCGGACTCGGCAGCTACGGCACGGATGTGCATGAGATCCGCCGCATCGTGAAGGACGGCGTGGTCATTCGCGAGGGCAAGATCGCTACGGGTCGCGATGGCGCGCCGCCGTATGCCGTGGGCTACGACGCCATCGTTCCGAAGCGGAGTGAGTGTGAAAACTTGTTCGTGACCTTTGCCCTGAGCAGCAGCCACGTCGCCTTTGCAAGCATCCGCATGGAGCCGGTCTTCATGTGTTCCAGCCAGAGCGCCGCAGCAGCGGCCTGCATTGCCGTGGATGCCAATCAAGCCGTTCAAGACGTGAACTACGACGCGCTTAAGGCCGTCCTGATCAAGCACAAGCAAGTCCTCAACTGGCCGCCCCAGCACTAACTCATGATCCTTCGCCCATCACTATGCTTGATGATGCTCACGGGCAGCCTTCAGGCAGCATCCATTCCCGTCGTCGATTTGTCGCAGGACACGCAACGTCATGTCATCATCGCGCAAGGCACGGAGAAGGTCTATCAGGGGCATCCGACGACGCTGCTGATGCCGGATGGGAAGACGATGTTTTGCGTGTGGACGCATGGGCATGGGGGCACGGCGGGGCCGTTGAAGCGCAGCGATGACGGTGGCAAGACATGGAGCGAGGAGCTGCCGGTGCCGGAGAGCTGGTGGAAGGTGAAGAACTGTCCGGCGATCTATCGCCTCACCGATCCGCAGGGCATGGCGAGGCTCGTCGTGTTTGCCGGACAGGGGCCGGATGGCACGATGCAGCAATCGGTTTCGACCGATGAAGGCAAGACGTGGTCGCCGATGCAGAGCAACGGTCTCGTGTGTGTGATGCCGTTTTGCACCATCATGCCCGTGGAGGGCGGCAGGAAGCTCATCGGGCTCACCAACATCCGCAGGCCGGGTGAAACGAAGGACACGAAGTCGAATGTGGTCACGCAGAGCGAATCGACCGATGGCGGGCTGACGTGGAGCCCGTGGCGCGTGCTGGTCGATCTCGGCGATTTGAAGCCCTGCGAGCCGGAAGTCGTGCGCTCGCCGGATGGGAAACAGCTTCTCTGTCTCATCCGCGAAAACATCCGCACTGAGCCCGCGCACTTCATCACGAGTGACGACGAGGGCAAAACGTGGTCGGCGGTCAAATCGCTGCCGCCGGGCCTGCACGGAGATCGGCACAAGGCCGTGTATGCGCCCGATGGCCGACTCGTGATCGCCTTCCGCGACATGGGCAAAGACAGCCCTACTCGCACGCATTTCGTCGCCTGGGTCGGGCGCTACGAGGACATCATCAGCGGCAAAGATGGCGAATACAAAATCAAGTTGCTGCACAGCCACAAAGGCAGCGATTGCGGCTATCCCGGCCTCGAGCTTCTGCCGGATGGCACCATCGTCGCGACGACCTACATCAAGTATCGCCCAGGCGCGGAGCAGAACTCGGTGGTGAGCACGCGTTTCACGCTCGCGGAGACCGACAAAGCGGAGAAGACGACCGACGCGGCTCCCGAACGCAAAGCGGCAGGCATCGTGCTCGACGATGACGCAGCGCAGTTCACTGGACCGTGGATGACGAGCAACAAACTCCAGTCACTTGTCTCCTCCAGTTACCGCAGGGCGGATCGCAGTAAGACTGCCATCGCCACTTTCACCCCGGAGATTCCAGCAGATGGCAAATACGAGGTGCGCTTGTTGTATGTCCATGCCTCCAATCGCACCAGCAAGGCCACGATCACCATCCGCAGTGCCGAGGGCGAAAAAGTCGTCACGCAAAACCAGCGCGAGGCCTGCTTGGAAGATGGCATTCCGCGTTCGCTCGGCGTGTTTGCCTTCGCGAAGGGCAAATCGGGCAGCATTGAGGTCTCGAATGCGGACGCGGACGGCTATGTCGTCGTCGATGGCCTGCAACTCGTGCCGGAGACCGAGGCCATTGTGGAGCGCAACACACGAGCAGACTCCGGCTTTCCCATGAAGACCAGCGAGGCCGTGGTGCCGGTGAAAATCCCGCCGCCGATGCTTTTGCAGAGCGCCGCAAAGCCGCAGGAAGTGGATGGCAAGTCGTATGACCTCGTCGTCATCGGCGGCACGCCGGGTGGCATCGCCTGCGCGGTGCGTGCGGCGCGTGAGGGCTTGACCGTGTTGCTCGTGAATCACACGCAGCATCTCGGTGGCTTTGTCACCAGTGGTGCGGGCGGCTGGGAGGCACCGTATGACGGTCTGCGCTCGCCGATCTATGGCGAGATGATCACGGGCGCGGCGCAGTATTACGCGAAGACCTATGGAGAAGGCTCGCCACAGCACATTGTCTCGATGCCCAGCAAGACGAGTCGTGCACACATTGATCGTCCGAAGATCGAGCCGCGCATCGCAGAGATGCTTTTCAACGAGATGGTCGCGAAGGAGAAGACGCTGACCGTGCTGCTCGGCCACATCGTCACGAAAGCGCAGCGCGATAGCGCTTTGATTCAAAGTGTGACTCTCAAGCCGGTGCATGGCGATAGGACGATCACGGTCAGTGGTAAAGTTTTCGCCGATGGCATGTATGAGGGCGATTTGATGGCCGCAGCCGGTGTGAAGACGCAAATCGGCCGTGAATCACGCGCGCAATACGGCGAGAAGCACGCGGGCGTCATCTACACGCAGGAACGCCACAAGGAGCCAGGTCAGCGTGGCTTCCCGAAAGCCGCCGACGAAGGCACGCTGAACATCCGCTACAACAGCCACGCCACCGCCGACATCATCGAAGGCCCGCAAAGTGGCGAGGCCGATGGCAGCGTGATGGCCTACAACTACCGTCTCGTCCTCACGCGTGATCCGGCGAACAAAATCATGGTCACGAAGCCCGCGAACTACGATGTCGCCATCGCCAAAGCCGCAGGCGGCGGTGGTTTCGTGCCGAACCTGCCGAACAAGAAGGTCGCATGGAACGGCGGACGCCTCATCGGTCCGCAGAACGAGTATCCCGCTGCCGACTGGCCCACACGCGAGGCCATTTCAAAGCGCTATCTCGAAGGCATGCTCATGCGCCTCTGGTGGGTGCAAAACAATCCCGAAGCACCGGAGAAGGATCGCAAGCAGTTCGAAAACTACGGCCTCGCCGCCGATGAGTTCCCCGACAACAACCACGCGCCGTATGATATCTACGTCCGCGAAGCAAGGCGACTCGTGGGCCGTTATGTTTTCAAAGAGCAGGACAACATCATCGCTGAAGGCATCGCCCGCACGGCGATCCACGCGGACAGCATCGCCATGACCGACTGGCCGGTCGATTCCGTCGCCTGCCTGCCGCGCAAGGCTCCCGGCGGCAACACGGACGGCATTCTTTTCCTCGGCGAAGAATCCCGGCCCGCGCAGGTGCCGTATCGCTCGATCCTCACGAACGAAGTCGAAAACCTCCTCGTCCCCGTCGCCATCAGCGCCTCGCACGTCGGCTGGGGCAGCATCCGCCTCGAACCCGTCTGGATGCAACTCGGCGAAAGCGCTGGTTTCGCTGCCGCATTGGCCGTGAAAGGCCAAAAAACACCCGCCCAGCTCGATTCCGATGTGTTGATCCGAAAACTGGCCACCAGCAGCGTGATGATCAGTTTCTTCAACGATGTCGATGTCGCCTCCGATGCCCCCCAAGTGGCTGCAGCCCAGTATTTCGGCACGAAGGGCTTTTTTGCGAGTTACGACGCGAAACTCGATCAACCGCTCACCGAGGCCGTGAAGGCCGCATGGGCGAAAGGCCTCGCCGAACTCCAAAATGGCACCTTGGAGCCGATGCAGCTCGCTAGGGCGGTTCATGAGGCGGAGGCGAATCCCACTCCACCGACCAACGCCACTCGCGGTGCCGTGCTGAGTGCGATGTGGAAGAAACTGAGCGCCCCTTGAGTCATGAAGCAGATCCTGTCCCTCACCATCCTCCTCCTTTTCAACACCGCGCTGGCACCTGCCGCAGGGCCAGCAGAGCCGGGCAAGCCGCAGGCCTCGGCCAGCGGGTTTGAGGCTGCGAGTTCCAGCGCCTGGGCCGGATGCCATCGCCGATTCCATTCTTCAGGAGGCCATCGACAAGGTGGCCGCAGCGGGTGGCGGCGTGGTCTTGCTCGGAGCGGGCGATTTCAAACAGTCGCGTCATGCGGATGAGGAGACGGTGATCATCAAGAGCAACGTCACCCTGCGTGGTCAGGGCTATGCGACGCACCTCTATCTCGACACTGCGCGCGGCGGTGTTCATCTGCGGAGCCGTGCTGGGCCGCATCGGGCGCAAAATCGTGCTCAGACTCTCGCAAACCGGGGGGCTTCGCGAAGCACAACGCCTGCAAGCCCCTGGAACCAATCGCGCCGCTATTGCCCCAAGCACGCCCTAGCCGCAGATTCGGACACCGTGGCACCCGGCGGCTACGCGATTTGATGCCCACAAAAAATACTCCATCACTCAAATGGCAAACGCGGCGTTCGGGTTTAATCGCGCCACAGGTAACTCCATCGTTTCAGTCAAAACTTTAGCAGCTATGAGCTTTGCAGGGCCGACTCAGAATGAAACTCAAGGCCCTTCCTTCCTGAGCTGCGTTGCAGATGCTTCTTCCACCCACTTCAGCAGCAGCGGGAAGGCAGGCTCGGGCATCTTGCCGTGGTCGAAGCCGTCGAGTTCGTGGAGCGTTGTTTGTTGGTGACCGGTGAGTTTCATCATGCGCCAGAAGTAGGCGCATTCCTCGTAGCGGCCCATGAGTTCTTTTTCGCGGTCGCCGGTGACGAGAAGGATGGGCGGAGCATTTTTGCGGACGTGAAACAGCGGCGCGAGGTCGTCGATGATGGGCTGCGTTTCCTCGATGCCACGCTCGTCGCGGATCGTGAAGTGGGTGATGACCTGCGGGCTGAGCGGGATGAGTCCGGCGATCTTGTCGGCATCGACGCCGTGCTTGCCGAGCCATTTTTTATCGAGGCCGCACATGAGCGAGAGGTAGGCTCCAGCGCTGTGACCGCTGACAAAGATGCGCTGCGGATCGCCGCCGAAGTCCGTGATGTGCTTGAAGGTCCACGCGATGGCTGCGGCTGCATCCTCGATGAAAGCCGGCGACTTCACACCGGGGCTGAGACGGTAGTTCGCGCTGATCACGGCGATGCCCTGATTGCGCAACGGCAGAGGGATGGAGCGCTCGCCCTGCGTCAAACCGCCGCCGTGGAACCAGATGACGGTGGAGAAAGGCTTCTTGGTGGCGGGCGCATACACATCGAGCCTGCAACGCTGGTTTTGCGCGGCGCTGATGCCGGGTTCCTCGCGATACAGCAACTCGGTGGTGAGATGGTAGCCGCCGTCGATGACTTGTTGGCCGAGTTCGTGGCTCACACTGGCGAGGATGGCCTCGGCTTCGGTGAACTTTGACGCAAACATGAGCGTGGAGGCTTCATCGAGCTTCGCAGCATCGCCGCCGCGTTTTCGTAGCTGGTAAAGCATCACCGGCAGACGCAGATCGGCCGGATTGCCGCAGCGCGGGAGCTTTTCGAGATGGCGGAAGCCGTGGTTGCGCGTCGGCTCGATCATCGTGCCCTCGCCGTAGTCATTCCAAGTGGCGATCTGGATGAGCGGAGCCTTGCTTTCGAGTGCCTGAGCAAGCGATTCGCTCAACGTGAGCCCGCCCCTTGAGGCGATGCTGCCGTAGCTGGCATGCACACCGGACTGCTGATAGATGTCTTTGAAGCCTGGGAACGCGGTGGCGATGAAAGGTGTTTTTTCCGAATAGATGAGGCCGAGTTCCTTCTTCCACTGCTCCGGCGAGAGCGATTTGCCACCCGTTACCGGCGGCCACGCGAACGCGCCATCGAGGCCGTTTTGCTTCACGAGGTGCGAAAGGCCAAAAACGAGCGGTTTGCTGCTCAGATCGCACTTCCACTTCAAATGCTGTGGTCCGAAGACGAGAAGCACCGGGCGGCCATCTTGCTTCACATAGCTCGGATCAGCGAAAAAGTGCTCTTCGGCCCATTTGAGGTCCTTTTCGGCCTGTTTCACGTCCTCGCCATTTTTGAGCGACTTCACCGCCTGGTCCTCGTAGCACACTGCGAAGCTCAAACCGGCCTTTTTGAGCCACGGGATGAACTTCTGCGTGTTGCGATGATTCATCGCATGGTCATGGAGGTCGCTCGTGCCATACCAGTCGATCACGACGCCATCGAGTCCGGCGATCTTCATCAGCAACGCATGGCATTCGAGGGCGTGATCATCCCCCGAGTCATAAGGGCCGATCAGCGGGTAGTCGTGCGAGGCGATCTTCCGTTGGTCATCCCACTTCTTCTGCTCCGGGTCGAAGTGATTCATCGTCCAATGCCAGCCCCACGCGCCGCTGACGTCCTTCGTGGCATACCACGGCATGTAGTGAACGAGGAGGCGCGGCTCTGCTGAGAAGGCGGAGAGCACAGGGCAGAGAGCCAAGAGAATCAAGAGGAGACGCGCCATGATGAGAAAGTGGCTTCGGGCTTTGGCCGAATCAAGAGATGCCGTGAGCCTTACCACCTGTGGCTGAATCCGCAGCCACTTTGCACTCAATCAAAGGCGAGCTTCTGAACGAACCAATACAGCGCCTGCTTCCACTCGGGCGCGTCGTGGGCGTGGTCGGTGACGTGCCAGATGTGCGGCACGTTTTTGGCGGTCATTTCGGCGTGCAGCTCCTGGCTGACGTGAAGCAGGCCATCGCGGCTGCCGCATGAGAGCCAGAGGAGCTTGAGTTGTTTCGCAGCGGCGGGATCGGGTAGGAGGTCCTCGATGCGTTTGGCATTAGGGCCGGAGGAGAAGGCACCGAGCCACGCGAAACGATCGAGATGCGCGAAGCCGATGTTCATCGTCTGTCCGCCGCCCATGGAGAGTCCGGCGAGAGCGCGGTGCTCACGGTCGCTTTGCACGCTGTAGCGTGATTCGATGGCAGGGATGATGTCATCGAGGAGATCGCGCTCGAAGACGAGGAAGGCGGGGATGTGTTTGAAGATGTCGCCGATGGGACGATCGTCCTTTTGGGCGCGACCATTTGGCATGACGATGATCATGGGCCGCGCTTTGCCGTCGGCGATGAGGTTGTCGAGCAGGACCTCCGGCTGCGCGTAGCGTGCCCACTCCGTCTCATCGCCGCCGATGCCGTGGAGGAGGTAGAGCACGGGATACTTCTTCTCCGACGAGTAGCCCGGCGGTGTATAAACATTCATCTTCCGCCGCGTGCCGACCGTTTTGGAGTCGTAGCTGATCATCTCCAGCTTTCCGTGCGGGATGTTGTCGCGTTTGGCATCCCAGCCTGCAGGTGGCTCGGGGAAGGCGGGTTTGTCGTCGGGTTTGAGCTTGATGGCACTCCACGACTCACGCGGCTGCGGTGGGATCTTGCTGCTTGGCGGCGCGGTGGGTTCCTGAGCCAGCGCAGCGGCTGTCGTGAGCAGGAGAAAATGGAGGACGGCTTTCATGGGGTTCAAAGATCACTTCTTGGCAACAGGTGCCGCGATCTCCGAGACGACGACCGATGTGTCGGGTGCCTTGCCGGAGTAAAACGAGATGTAGTGAATGTCTCCGATCACGGTGGCGTTCGCATTGCCCGCATCAAAGGTGACCTTGCTCCCGGTGGCGACGGCCTCGGAGCCGGGCCAGCTCAGCGGATGGTCAAACACGCGGCTGGGATCGACGACGCGACGGCGAAGGATGCCGCGACCGCGTTCATAGTAGTAATTGCTCAGCAGTCCCGTCTTCGAGTCGAGGATCAGGCTCGGTGTGGAGGCGGTGACATCGCTGATGTTGGTGCGAGTGCGCTTCCAAGTGGTTCCGTAGTCGGTGGAGACGATCTGGAACTGCGCGGGACCCGTCTCCGTCCGCGCGATGGCGAGGATCTTGCCATCGCCGAGGTAAACGGCGGCGGGTTCGGTCGGCCAGTCGGGTTTCAGCAAACCGGATTCGACCGGGATTTGCGTCCACGTTTTGCCATCGTCGCTGCTGGTCATCGTGCCCCAGGATTGCGTCGGCTTGTCGCTGTAATCGCCGCCGAACCACAGGGCCATGAGGCCGACTTTCGGCACGCTGAAGACATCGGTGATCTGCATCGGGCGCACGGCGAGCGTCGGCGTCGCGACGAGTGTGAAGGTAACGCCGTCTGTGCTGCGGTAGAGATCGTGATGCCATTCGCCTTTTCCGATTCGGCGCACCCAGAGCAGCATCGCACCGGTTGAATCTAGACCTTTGCCGACTGCGACCTCGCCGTAGTCCTTCGCGTCGGCGACCACGGTCTCCGCCGTCCAGGTTTTACCGCCGTCGGTCGATGTGCGTGCATAAACAGCGCGATCATCGCTGGCGATGGTGTGGCCTTTGCCACGGCCATAAACGCACACAAGTTTTCCACCGATGGCCTGAAGCATCGGCCACGAATTGTAGCCGGGCACGTCCTGCACGACATGAGGCCTCGGGAGGGTCTTCAAAGGCGTCACCTTCACCGCGGCGAGGCCCGTGGGCTTGGTGAACGTGTCGCCAGGATCTCCCGGCTCCCGCTGAATGCGCACGGTGAGCGGTGCGTCGGGCACGACTTCGTAACAAGATTCCAAAACGATGGTCCGCGAGTGAAACGGCGCGGCAGGCAGCGCGGTGCGCACCGGTTTGCCGAGCGCATACCGCTCCGTGAACGGCGCGCCGTCCACCATCTGCGAAAGATGCACACGATACACGTCCTGAAACTCCGGACTCGTCGTCTCATCCGTCGTCGTCACGACGATCTCGACCTTCACCGCTGCGCAATCGCCGGGAAGCCCCGTCACCACCCCCGCCACCGACTGCCCCACCGTCCCACCCGACAACGACCACACCGGGATGTGCATGGAGCCGCTCGACATCAGCACCAACGAAGGCTGGCCCGTCGCGATGGACATCTGGTTGGCATTCAGGCCGATGGTGGTCGCTTCGGAGGCAAAACTGCTCAGGGTGGAGGTGAGCAGGGTGATGAGGAAGCAGAAGTGCCGGGAGTGGGATCGCATGATGAGTTGAAGCTGGCTCACTGAGATGATGAACTCAAGGTCGGCTGACCACAGAATCGCATGGCCAGTCCAATTGAAGTGGCCGACAAAAGCAAATCCGGCGATGTCAGACACGTTGACCCATCAACACGAAGCGTCGAAAATAACCCTACCTGCGAGGCCGTTTGTGCTTCATTCTTGAAATCATTTCACTTAACCCGACCTCCCGATCATGCCCACATTGAAGCATATCCCAGTCCGAGACCTCCGGCTCGATCTCGCAAACTACCGGACCATACCTCAGAAGGACGAAATTTCGGCAATCCAGGCGATGATTACCATGGATGCGACCCACTTCTGGGGCTTGATGGAGAGCTTGATTGACGATGGATTTACGCCCACTGAAAACTTGATCGTGATCACCACAGCAAAGAATGAGTTTGTGGTTAAAGAAGGTAACCGCAGGGCGTCGGTCATGAAGCTTTGTTTGGGTTTGTTGCCGACGGTTGATATGGATGTGCCTCAGGCACTTCAGGCCAAGCTTGATGAGCTGTCGCCCGATTGGAAGGCCGACAACACTTCAATACCATGTGTTGTCTTTAGCGCTGGCGAGGAGAAAGAGGTCCAGAAGATTGTGTCCCGTGTTCACGCAAAACTTGATCCAGCCAGCCGCGTGAAATGGGAGTCGATTGCGAAAGCGAGGTTCAATCGAGATATTGGTGAGCAGGAGCCAGGACTGGACTTGTTCGACAAATTTCTCAGTCACTCCAAGGACCTGACCCAAACTCAGGCGCAGAAGTGGGCGGGAGATTATCCGATTACCGTTCTAGACGCAGCTATCCAAAAGCTCGCTCCTCGCTTGGGCTTTAAGTCATCGCGAGAGCTAGCTGACAGCTATCCACTGGTGGCAGTTCATCGCAAAGCTGTTGATCTCATCGTGATCGAAATCGGAAACGGCCATATTGGCTTCAATACCGGCGCAGAGGACCGGCTTGGCGTCCGTGGTCCTAACTTTGGCACTTCCTTTGGTGTTCCTCCTGCGAGCACGGCGACGGGAACGACACCCACCACAACACAAGGTTCGTCACCTGGTCCTTCGAGCGGTGGTGGGGTTGGTGCCTCGAATCCTTCAAGCGTCCCGACCGCACCAGTTCCTCCTCCGGCTGCACCGAGTCCGAGAAAGCTTGTGGCTACTACTGTGAATGACCCGCGAACGGTTAAGCGGGAGTTGAAGGGTTTCACTCCGAAGGGTAGCGAGCGTGTTAAGCTGGCCACTTTGGTCCAGGAACTGAAAGACATTAAATTGGAAAAGACACCCCACGCATTCTGTTTCGTTCTGCGCACAGTATTTGAGCTCTCAGCAAAAGCATACTGCAACGACAACCCCGGCGCTGGAATAGCTCTTGCGAACGCTCAAGGAGAACAGAGGAAGCTCAAAGATATTCTCACGGATATACTGGAACACCTTGTCACCGACCCTGTAACCGGAAAAAAAGTCCAAGCAAAACAGCGGCAGCTTCATGGTGCAGCTACCGAGATCAAAGATGCCGACAGCTTGCTTTCGGTAACAAGCATGAATCAACTCGTCCACGGCCAGACTTTCTTGGTGAGCACTCAGCACATCTGCACAGTATTTGTGAAAGTGCTTCCGCTTTTGAAGGCCATGAACTCGTAGTCAGACACTCTGGATGAAATACTCTTCACCTCTCCGTTATCCTGGTGGCAAACAAAAGCTTACTCCTTTCGTCGTCGAAATCATCAATGCCAATCAACTCTGGGGCTGTGACTATGTAGAGCCATACGCGGGTGGGGCGGGTGTCGCCATAGAGTTGCTGTTCAGCGGTGCCGCACAGAAGATTCATCTCAACGATGCCTGCCCTGCGATACACGCGTTTTGG
>CAUJJC010000195.1 GCA_963204975.1 Verrucomicrobiota bacterium
GCGCCGGAAAGATCCCTGTGGCTACAGCCACGAAGAAGTTCCCCTGTGAGCAAGGTGTCGCCTTCTCCGTGCCCGTGCTGGCATTGAAGCAGGGGGAGTTCCTGCATCAGTTCGAGGAGGACGATCTCATCGAACGCAATCACTGGACGCTTGCGAAGTGTGACGCTGACCTGCCGGGCTTTCTTCTGCCCACGGAGCAACGCGGCATCGTGATCGACATCGCCGAAACCACCGAGAGGATTCAGCAGTGCTTTCTGCAAGTCACGGATCGGCAGCAAAGTCTGCTGGAGACCAGTGCGGCGTGGCCGGTGCAGAAGCTCATCGTGGCCATCGCTCGCTCCTTTTCACATTCAGGACTCACCGACGCCGAGATCGACATCTGGCTACAACGGGTGGTCGCTGGATTGGAAGAACGCGGTGTGACCCTCGATCAACTGACCGCGCACCGGCATCGTCTTTTCAAAGCGGTGTCCGCGCGTGTAGCGCAACTGGAGAAGGAGAGCCAGAAGAAGGTCTATGAGTCGCTGCTCTTCGGTGACGGATCGGGCACCGTTCATGTGAGCCTTGCCAGTGCGTTCACCTTTGACCCGAACAAGTATCCGGTGCGGGACCGCTATCAGGGCCTCGAACTGCCACGCCACTACTACAAGGAGATCGGCGGCATGAACGGCGAGGAAGTCGATTGCGCCCGGATCATCGCGCACGACGAGCGTGTAGAATGCTGGGTGCGCAACCTGGAGCGCGAGCCAAAGACCTCGTTCTGGATTCAGACGAGCACTGACAAGTTCTACCCCGACTTCGTGGCAAAGCTCAAAAATGGAAAGGTGCTGGCTGTAGAATACAAAGGCGGGCACCTCGCCGGAAATCCCGACACGAAGGAAAAGGAACGCCTCGGCAAACTGTGGGAAGAGCGCAGCGGCGGCCTGTGCTTTTTTGAGATGGTGAAGGGACCAGGGGAACTGGGGAAGATTCAGCAGGCGCTCGAAGGGAGGAATCACTAAACGGGGGTGGTGATTAGACAGAGCAGCGGTCGAGTTCTACACGGATGGTGCCTACATGTCTGGCGACACGGACATTTGCTGGGCTGGCATCTCGACTCCGACTATGGAGCAACGCGAGGCTATCATGCGGCAGATTCCCGGCATCCGATCCCATGGCAGAGGCAAAAGCTGGAGCTACGCCGGGCTGTGGATCGACCTGCTGGGAGAGATCGACTACCTGGCCAGGAGGGATCTCTCGCGCGTGTTCACTCCTTTTGGCGAAGTGGTGTTGATCCCCGTGGAGGACGCCCTGGTGGGCCGGGTGTATGCTGCACGAAAGTATGTCAGCGGTTACGACGAGAAGGATGACGAATGCGCGAAGAAGCTGATGTCCGCTGTCCTGGTTGGCACCGTTCCGATTGACTGGAACGAAGCCCAGCGCATCGCAGCATCGTCCAAGTTCAATTGCGAACAGGAGTTTGAGGCGGTGAAGGCGGAGGTGAAGGCCGCACTGGAAAACTCAAGAACATGAACTAGCATTCCGCCCATGACGCCGACCAAACTCATCATCAAACCCGAGCGCACCTGGACCTGGGAACAGTGGCAGGCGGGTCGTGCTGAGCGGCGGCGGATCGGGAACTTGGTGGCTCCGCCAAACATTCGGCGGAAGAAGAGCGAAGGCGATGAATACCTGCGCGAGACCTACAACGGTGAACGCGGCCCGAAGTTCAATAAGCCCTTCGATCCATCGGCAGACGAGTGATCGGATGGATGGGCGGACATCCTAGCATCAGGAGCCAAAGAACTTCTTCGCCCCGAGCAGGATGTCGATCATGCGATCAATCTCGTCACGCGTGTTGTAGAAGTAGAAGCTCGCGCGCGTGGTGCTCGGCACTTTCAGTTTTCGCATGAGCGGCTGCGTGCAGTGATGGCCGCCGCGCAAGGCGAGGCCCTGGGTGTTGGCGAACTCGGTGAGGTCGTGTGGATGCGCACCTTCCAGCGAGAAGGCCACGAGAGCACCGCGTTCCTGCATGGGGCCGAAAATGCGTAACCCTTCGATCTCGCTCATGCGTTGCAGCGCGTAGCTCGTGAGCTGCGCATCGTGGTCGAAGATCGCCTGACGACCGATGCTCTCCAGGTAGTCGATGGCCGTGCCGAGCACGATCGCGCCTGCGATGTTCGGCGTGCCTGCCTCGAAGCGTGCGGGACCGTCCTTGAAGGTGCTACTGGTGAACTGCACACGCAGGATCATTTCGCCACCGCCATGCCACGGCGGCATGTTTGCCAGGATCGACTGCTTCACATACAGTGCGCCGATGCCGGTGGGTGCGCACATTTTGTGACCGCTCAGCGCATAGAAGTCGCAGTCCAGCGCGCGCACATCGACGGGCATGTGGCCTGCGCTTTGTGCCCCATCAAGGAGCACCTTCGCGCCCACCGCGTGTGCTTTGTCGATCAGCAATTTTGCGGGGTTGATGGTGCCCAGCGAATTCGAGACGTGAACGAAGGTGAGGAGCTTCACTTGCTCGGTGAGCAGGCTGTCGAGTTGATCGAGATCGAGCACGCCTTCGTCGGTGACGGGGATGTGTTTCAAGACGGCACCCGTCTGCTCGGCGAGCATCTGCCAGGGCACGAGGTTGCTGTGGTGCTCCATCTCGGTGGCCAGGATCACATCGCCCGCCTTCAGATTCGCGCGGCCCCAGGACTGCGCGACGAGGTTGATGCCCTCGGTGGTGCCACGCGTGAAGATGATCTCCTCCTCGCTCGCATTGATGAAGGTGGCCACCTTGCGGCGCGCGGTCTCGTATTGATCCGTCGCGCGATTGCTCAACTCATGCAGTCCGCGATGGACGTTCGCATTGTCACGCTCGTAGTAGCGCACCAGGGCATCGATCACCTGGCGAGGCTTTTGGGAAGTCGCTGCATTGTCGAAGTAGATGAGCGGGTGGCCATGGACCTCCTGATCAAGAATCGGGAAGTCGTGGCGAAGTCGGGTCCAGTCGGGGCTCATGGGGTGCGCATCATGGCATACGACTGCCGACGGGCAACGGTGCGCTTGAGCACGCTCCACATCACGCCATGATGAGCGAGTGATCGAATCCCCCGCCGATGCCACCGAAGACTCCAGCCCGCGTATCCATGATGCGCGTGAGGCACTGCGGCAGCACTTCGGGTTCCGCGATTTCCTGGAAGGCCAGGAGCAGGTGATCGGCACCATTTTGTCAGGTCGTGACTCGCTGGTCATTATGCCCACCGGCGGCGGGAAATCCCTCTGCTACCAGCTTCCCGCCATGGTGATGGATGGCGTGACGGTCGTGGTTTCTCCGCTGATCGCGCTGATGAAGGATCAAGTGGATGCCCTGGAACGTCGCGGCATCCCGGCGACGCTAATCAACAGCTCCATCAGCGGCGAAGAGCAGTTCGCCCGCATCGACGCGTTGAAGCGCCACGAATACAAGCTGGTCTATGTGGCCCCCGAGCGCTTCCGCAGCCGTAGCTTCATCAATGCGCTGCGTTCGGTTGAGATCGGTGTGTTCGCCGTGGATGAAGCGCATTGCCTCAGCCAGTGGGGTCACGACTTCCGCCCAGACTACATGCGTCTCGGCGAAGCACTGGAACAGCTCGGGCGGCCCCAAGTCGTAGCCCTCACCGCAACGGCTACCGCCGATGTGCGCAATGACATTCTGAAGGTGCTCAACCTGCGCGAGCCTTTCGTGAGCATCAGCGGCTTCTCCCGCCCGAACCTCTCGCTGAACATCTCGCACACGAAGAAGCATGACGAGAAATATGATCGACTGCGCCGCATCATCGCTGAGCACAAGACGGGCATCGTCTATTGCTCCACCCGCAAGAAGGTGGAGGAAGTCATTGCCCTGCTCGACGACTGGAACCTGAAGGCGATCTCCTACCATGGTGGCATGGACGAGCGCTCGCGAGAAGATGCTCAGAACAAGTTCATCTCGAAGAAGAAGGACATCGCCGTGGCCACCAACGCCTTCGGCATGGGCATTGATCGTTCAGACGTTCGTTTCGTCGTTCACTTCGACGTGCCTGGGAGTATCGAGGCTTACTATCAGGAAGCCGGACGTGCTGGGCGCGATGGAGAGCCAGGGTGGTGCGAGCTGTTCTTCAACTTCGCCGATACCAAGACGCAGGAGTTTTTCATCGAAGGCAGCAACCCCACCTTCGAGACGATTCGCGATGTGTATCAATCCCTGCTCAATGCGGCGGATGCTCAATACGAAGTGATGTCCAGCATCGAAGACATCGCCGACCGCGCGGGCTTGAAGAACTCGATGAGTGTGAGCAGCGCTCTCAGCCACCTCGCACGCGCGGGCTACATTGAGCGCTTTGATATTCCCGGCAAACGCATCCGTGGCACTCGAATGCTTCAGCCAGATGTGCTCGCCCGCGGCTTGAAGATTGATCGCGCCGCTCTGGAAGAGAAGGCACGGCGCGACAATGCGAAGCTCAAGTCCATGATCGAGCTGTGCTATGCCAACGACTGCCGTCAGGCACAGATCCTGGAATACTTCGGCGAAGAGAACGGCTCGCCCTGCGGCACCTGTGATGCGTGTCGCGCCCACGGAACCGCACCACCTCGCGAGGGCAATGCGGAGGAGATCACCATGCTTCGCCAGGTGCTCAGCGGTGTGGCGCGCATGAGCAGGCGCTCAGCCGACGGTGCCTGGGAAGGTCGTTTTGGCAAAGGGCGCATCATTGCCATGCTGGTGGGCAGCAAGTCGCGCGAAGTGCTGGATGCGGGACTCGACCATCTGTCCACCTATGGATTGCTCAAGCACGCCGGGACCAATGTGCTGAACCAGGTCTTCCAGGAACTGGAGCGTCACGGTCTCGTGATCACCAGCCAAGGCGAGTATCCGCTGCTATCGCTGACAACCAAAGGTGCTGAGTCCATGCGGACGGGGGTTGCCCCGCGAATGCGCTGGCCTGCATTGAACGCGAAGGCGAGTCCGCTCAAGGACCCGGCATCCGTCGTGGCTCAGGAGCTTGGCTTCGATGAAGCGCTCTTCGACAAGATGAAGCGACTGCGCAATGCGCTCGCCTCCAGCGAAGGCAAACCGGCTTACGTCATCTTCAGCAATCAAACCCTGGAGTTCCTCACGCGCTTGAAACCGCGCTCGGTCGAGGAAGCCAAAAAGATTCGAGGCATCGGCGATGCCAAAGCGACGACCTACCTGCCAGAGTTCCTCAAGCTCATCGCCGGGCACTCAGGCAGGCAGGCTAATGGATCGAGTTAGAACAACTCAGCGAGGTAACGAATCAGGTCGGTGGTGGTCACCATGCCGACGATCTTCCTGCCATTGAGCACTGGCAGGGAGTGGAACTTGCCCTGGCCGAGAATCTCTGCGGCCTCACGAATGGTGGAGTGCTCGGTCAGCGTGACGACATCCTTCTGCATGAGCTGCTCCAGGGTCATGGTGTGATCGAGAGTAGCATCAACGGTGCGCTCATCGGCATTGAACGCATCGCCGAAGCTGACACGAAGGATGTCGGAGTTGCTGATGATGCCGACCAATTGATCGCCGCTGACCACGGGGACGTGATGCAGGCCGTATTCTCTGATCAACTGGCGGACCTTGGAGATCGGATCACCGTGATGAACGGTGATCAGCTGAGAGGACATGATTTTGGTGACAGGCTCGTTGCGCTTCATAGTTGGAGTAGGTTGTGTGAGAACCACAAACCTGCCCAGGAAACCGAGTCCTGCTCGGCATCCCTTGTTCAATGAAGCGCAGCGATTGCCTCAGTTCAGAGGCTCGAGTTCTTTGAGCACAAATTTGCCATCCTTGCGGATGAGTTTGCCATCGAACCAGATCTCTCCACCGCCGTAGTCTGGACGTTGGATGCACACCATGTCCCAATGCACCTGACTGCGGTTACCATTGTCCGCGATGCCTTCATAGGCCTGACCGGGAGTGAAGTGGAAACTGCCCCCGATCTTTTCATCAAACAGAATATCGCGCATGGGCTCGCGGATCTCACGATTGAAGCCAATGGCAAACTCGCCCACATAACGAGCGCCCTCATCACTATCGAGAATCTTGTTGAGCGCCTTGGTGTTGTTGGCAGTCGCATTGACGATCTTGCCTTTGCTGAACTCCAGCTTGATCGAATCAAAGGCGATCCCCTGATAAATGGTCGGCGCATTGTAGGAGATCACACCTTCCACGCTGTCCTTCACCGGAGCACTGAAGACTTCCCCGTCAGGGATGTTGTGCTTGCCGCCACAGGCGATGGCTTTGAGCCCTTTGAGGCTGAACTTGAGGTCGGTGCCCGGCCCCTTGAGATGGACATTCTCCGCCTTGTCCATGAGCTTCTTGAGCGCGTTCATGGCGGGAACCAAGGCAGCGTAGTCGAGCAGGCATACCTTGAAAAAGAAGTCTTCGAACGCTTCCGTGCTCATGCCTGCCTGCTGAGCCATGCTGGCCGAGGGCCAGCGAAGCACGCACCAGCGTGTGTTATTGACACGCTCATTGAGCAACGGACGAAGCTTTGCCTGCACCATCTTCATCTTGTCCGCAGGCACGTCGGAGTTCTCGGTGATGTTATGACTGCCGCGCACCGCGATGTAACAATCCGTTTCCTGCATGAGGTCCAGGTTGTTTTTGGCCAGCACGTCATACTGCTCCTCAGATGCGTGGCGCATCAACTCGCGAGAGACGACGGAGTCATGCAATTTGACGATGGGAATACCTTTGGCTTCCACCACGGCGCGGATCAAAGAGACGGCTACATAGCTGGGTGAATCGAAGATGTCGATCCAGACGCGATCGCCCTTCTTGACCTGGGTGGAGTAGCGGACGAGCTGGCGGGACAATTGATCAATGCGTGGATCGTGCATGGCAGCGGGCTTTATAGAGGAGGCCACATCCCTGTAAACCACAAAAAGAAACGGGCAGACGGTTGCCCGCCTGCCCGTGACTAACACAACACTGATTACGGTAATGGAACAATCGTCACGCGGCCCGACTTGGTCGGCTGGCTGACGAGGAGACCCTGCAACATGAAGGACCCAGCACCAATGCCATCTGTCACCATGGAGGTCGATGGATCAGGAATCACCATGGCGTAGTAGAGGATGGTGCGCTTCACACCCGATGCATCAACGAGAATGAAGCTACCACTGATCAAGCCTGTGCTGGTCACAAAGGTCATTTTCAATGTCGATCCCGTTGGTAGTCCGACAGGTGTCGCCAGCGAGTTGATTCGGAAACCACCCAGGTTTGGAATACTTGCAGGCGTAGTGGTTGGTGTCACCAACAGGCCGTTGGTATCGAAGAACGTCACCGCCGCATTGTTGCCTGCAGCCGCATTGGCTCCCAGAATGATGCCGGTATCAACTGTTGCCAAAGGTGGGGTATAAAGACCACCGGAAACTTCCAGGCTGATAGGAGCGAACCCATCCTTATAGAACTTCGGAGCGGTCGCTCCCGTCGTTGGCTGCGCCGCACGGCTCCAGGTAATCGTGCCTGTTACTGGGTGCTGCACGGTGAAATCAATGTCCACAAATCCATGGAGCGAGCCAGGATTCCCTGATCCAGCCACTGTGGTCGGAGCGATGTAGAGCCCCTGGTAGATCAGCGCCTTGCCAATGTTCAATGTCTTCGGACTGAGGGGAGCCGAACCTGTCAGCACCGTGCCGTCAGCAAGTCTGCCCGCAATCGTAACAACCCCAGTCGAAGCCACGGACGCCGAAGCATAAGTGTCACCCTGTGGGATGTCAGGATGAAGTGCATCACCTTCCAGCGACGAAGGAATAGCAGCCATGAAGTTGTGAACAGATGGGAGCGTCGTCGTGATCGGTTTGTTAGCCGTCGTCCAAGTGTTACGCCAGCCACTGATGGCCGCACTTGTTGGCGTTGAGTCCGTCAAGGTTCCAGTGAGCAAGTTGGTCGCTGTATCAATGGTGAAGGTCAGGGTCAGCATCGTCTTGCCTGTGCGAACGATGTTGATCGTTCCAGTCGGAGCAGCGGCGTTGGCGGTGTTTAGCTTGCCGTTCACGAAGGAGATGGCAGTGCCGATTGTCGTCAGCTTGCCAGAGAAGGTGCCATTTGCTGCCGTTGTAATATCAATACGGGCACCCAGGCCAAAGTTCCCATTGTTGGTAAGGTGGGAACCAGTGCGATCAGCAAGCGCGACAAACGTGCCGAGCGCGTTGTCGGGCACACCGTCAATCGTCATGTAAGCTGACGACACTGCCGTGGTTCCAAAGGGATTCGTGGCAGACACGTTGATCTTGTAAGTGCCCTTGAGAGTGGGAATACCGCTGATGAGGCCGGTGTTTTTGTTAACCACGAGACCAGCAGGCAATCCGGTCACATTCCAGGTGACAGGGGTCTTGTTCTTGTCGGTGGAAGCGCGAGGGATCTGATAGCCAGTTCCGTTGTAAGCAGCACCAACACGGCCCGTGGGATAAGTTGCTGGCGTGACCAACGGCGTGATGTCTGGCATCGCTGCGACAACAACGTCAAATGTTGTGGAGAATTCCTCAACCCCAACAATTGCCGGAGATGTGACTCTGCACTTGTAGAGATCTTGTTCATCCAAAGCGAAGGTCTTGATCGTCAGAGTTTTGGTGCCCGTGCCAGCGAAGTTCACATCATCGGCGAGGATCGGGGTATTATTTCTGAACCAGCGGTATTGCAGCGCCGTCGCGCCCGCGGCATTAGCGGTCAGAACAACGGAGGTGCCCGCCTTGCCTAGCTTGAGCTGCTGCGGCAGGCGTTCAACCACCACTACTTCCGCCACAGTTGATGCGGCAAGGCCAAGAGGCGAGAGGGGATTGATCACTTTTGCTCCATACTTGCCCGCATTTGTGAGCGTCATGTTGGAAACGGTGTAATGAGCAGGCACCCCGCTGGTCGCCGTGACCGCTGTTCCGAGGTTCACCAAATTTTTCTGCCATTGCACCTTGAGAGCTAGGCTGCCTGTAGGCGTGACACTCAAATCAAGCGGCACTGGTGAACCACCACCGATGATCACAAACTGCGACTGAGCGCCCAGGGGCGTGATCGCAGGAGCCAGATACTCGTCCAAGATTGTCAGCGTGTAAGCAGTTGGATCAACTTTCACGACGCCGGGAACTCCTGTTGGGGTGCCGAGATCAATGATCACGGTCTCGTTTAGCGCCTCAAGAACGGCGTCGTTTTTGATGGTGATCACGATGTTCTTGATCGTCTCACCAGGAAGGAACTTGAGAGGCGAAGCCGTCGTGATGGTGTAATCCGTTGTCTTCAGCGCCGTTGTTCCGAGGGTGCGCACGGTGAACGGAACTGAAACCGCAGCGCCAGCCACAGGATTGAGCATCACTGGCACATTCCAGGTCCCCACAGCCTCGGAAACACTGTCAGCAGTATTGGCAAAGAAGACTGCTGGTGCCGGAGGAGCCTTGCTCTCACTGGTCATGACGGTGCCCGAATTACCTGCGGCGACGAAGCGTCCGGCAGCCGAAACAATCAACGCCTTCAGTCCTATGCCCGTGCCTGTATCGCGCTTCGACCAAGTGGTGCCAGAATCATTCGACTGGGTGGCTGCGCCATTGCCACCAATGGCGACCACGACATTCCCGCTGCCAGCCACACCAGTTAGTGAGGCTGTCACGCCTGACAGGCGCTGAGTCCATGAAGTCCCGTTGGTAGAAACAAACACGATGCCTCCGTTACCCACGGCAACGAACTTGGAGCCCGTCCATGCAACGGCATTGAAAGTGGCGGTTGTGCCTGCATCTACCGAGGTCCATGTCACACCGTCGCTGGAGGTGCGGATTGCTCCGTTAGCGCCCACGGCGACAAACAAAGAGCTGCTCGCCGCCACCGCTTTGAGGTTCTCGATAAACCCAAGGTTCGTGCGCTCCGTCCAGGTCAGTCCATCATCAGTCGTAAAGACCGCACCCTGATCGCCTACCGCGCAGAAGCGAGAGCCCTTCACGGCGATGCCATTGAGGTGGATGCCAGTGCCCGTAGGAACGCTCGTCCAGGCTACGCCATCGGGAGAGCTAATAGCTGAACCCGTGTCACCAACGGCCACTCGCATCAAAGAGGTGGCCGCTACGGCACGGAGAGAGGTGACGACCGGCGATGTCTGCGGTGTCCAGCTAAGCGCAGGTGCGACTGTTGTGCCTAGCAAACTATCGGTCGAAGTGAGGATGGAACCATTGGCTCCCACCGCCACCAACTGTGCACCGGATGCTGCAATGCCCAGAAGATGGTCTGTATCGCCCGATGATATCTTCGTCCATGCAACGGAATCACTCGATGTGGCAATCGTGCCGGCCGATCCAACCGCTATATAAAGAGCACCAAGTTTGGCTGCATCATTGAGATCATCGGTAACCGAACTGGTGCGCGCTGTCCAAGTCCCAGTGGCCCCAGTTGGCGAGGTCAAAACCGCGCCGCCCGTGCCAGATGCGACGAAAGCAGAACCATCCCAACGAACCGAACGAAGAGCGGCACTCACTCCTGCGGTGCCAGCCGTCCAATCCACACCATTCGACGAGGTGACTACCACGCCAGAATCACCCACTGCGACATACGTCCCAGCGCCATCGTGGGCCACACTGCGCAGCGTCGTGCTGGTCGGCGAAGTCTGTGCGAGCCACGATGCACCATTGTTCGTCGAGAGCGTAATTGCACCGCCTTCGCCCACCGCCACCAATTGCCCCACAGCCGAGCTTGCTGCAAAAAGGTCTCCTGCAACTCCTGCATTCACATAGGTCCATGCCTCGCCATCCGCCGAGGTATAAGTGATGCCATCAGCTCCGACAGCTATGAATTTGGTTCCTGTCCAGTGGACTTGATTCAACTCCAGTGCACCGCCCACACTCCGAATCACCCAGTCAGACCCGTTTGTGGTCGTCAAGACGCGACCTTCTTTGCCAACGGCAACCAAACTCGTTCCATTGGTAGCGAGAGCATTGAGGTCTGTCGAAGCCGCGAGCTTTACTCGCGTCCAGCCAACACCATCGGAAGATTTGAGAATGGTTCCGTGGGTTCCGACGGCTACGAAGTTCGAACCTATGCTGCCCACACCCTTGAGCGCCTCATTGGTCACCATCGGATTGCGCAGCACCCAGCTATCACCCACAGCCTGTGCACCATCGTTATCCGTGATGGTCAGAGAGAAGGTGGATGGAGCCGTCTTTGTGGCAGCGTTCAATGAAATCACAGCACGCTCCGTGCTCTCAGTCATGGCATCATCGCGAACTGTAACTGTAACGGTTTTGCTTCTTTCACCTGCAACAGCGCTGAATGTGACACTTGCGGGAGTAACGCTGTAATCGGCAGAAGCTCCTTGGGTGGCGATACCTGCACCGGAACTAAAGACCAAAGGAACTGTCACATCAGTCGTAGGCAGCCAGTCAAGCTCGATGGCGATAGTCACTGATCCGCCATTCTCACCAATCTTACCTTCCTTGATCGAGAAATGCACTGGAGGAGTGCTGCTCAGATTGCGCTGGGCATAAGTGATCGATCCCGTGGCATTGAAACTGGAGGTATCCCAGAAGAAGTCAGGAGTCGCTAGAGCGGGAAGATCAAGACGATCAGCCAGGCTTCCAACTGCGGCAAGCGAGCCCCAGTCGAAGAGATCGAAGCTGAGCGACTCACCAGGCAGCAAGTTCGGTGAGAATCCAAGCAGCACCGTGAAGAGAGCCGAAGTATCCACGGATAGAAGTCCAGTGACAGCCACACGGTCCCACGCCGCCGGACTAGCCAAATCGAATACGGCGAATGAATCGGCTCCAAACGTCAGACTGCTGGTAAAAGTAAGCTGATCGGCACCACCGAAGCTGTTCGAATCCCCAGGGCGAAGACTCGCACCACTGAGCAACGTGGTAGCACCTGAGATCGTCCCTGTTCCTCCAAGCACCGTTCCAAAGTTGGCAGCAGTCACCGCCCCAGAGCCAGTTCCTGAACCAATGCTAGTGTTCACAAACAATGTGCCGGCGTTGATCTCAGTGCCGCCCTTGAAAGTGTTCCCACCAGAGAGTGTCACAATGCCGGAGCCCAGCTTTACGAGTGACATCACATCATTGGTCTCCGCTTCCCCAATCACTCCAGTGAACTCCACACCCTTTCCGATCTGTGACTCAGAAACCAGACGGACCTGCCGGGCCTCTGCCGCTGCAACCATGCTCTGAAGTGTTACCGCACCATTGAAGACAGCACTACCCGCCGTGAAATCCGAAGCGCCACCCAAAGATGTGGTCCCAGTGCCGTTGGTGCTGTTAATGTCGATAGAATTTGCCACCTGAATGCCATTGCCAGAGGCTAGGATCGCGACATTGGGTGCGAGATTCGTCTCCTGCTTCCAGAGAACTGGAACGGTAATCAATACCCGTCCGTAAAGATCTGGGGCAGGTAACGAAGCAGGTTTATCCGTGACCATGAAAAAGATCTTACCCGCATCAGTGCCAGTAGTGACCTGAACACGCCGACCATAGGCCAACTCGCGAGCATCATTGAGTTCGCCAACACGTGTAAGACTGATGGTGTCATCAGTAAGCGCAGGCAAGATTCCATCATGGTAGCGGACTTCATAAACACCATTCCGCTCAGGATTCTCGACCTCTCCATCAACTAGAATCCGTGTGCCGAGGCTCGCATCAGTCTTGGTGTAAATCTTGCCATCAATCGTCAGTGTGTTCTGATCGCGATAAATGAATGCACCGGATCCACTGATGTCGCCCGGTATTCCGTTGCTCGTGGCATTCCAGTCACCGGACACTTCAAGAACTGAGCGTCCATTGGTTGAGCGATCAACGACGATCACAGGCAAACTGCTCACTTGGTCGCCAAGTTCAACATTGGACAATCCAAGACCATTGGTATGGCCGACCTGAATAGTGCCATTGCGAACAATCACTCCACCGTCAATCGCAACACCTGAGGTGCTGCCCGAACTACCGAAACTGCTGTTACCACCAAGGTCCAGGACACCGCCATCGTTGATCGTGAGGCGTCCACTACCGGTGACGGGGCCTGAAACCACGAACGACCTACCAGCCACAGCATCCACATAGACGTGCCTGCCAAGTTCAATGCCACCAGCAGCAGTGCTGTTGCCTGTCACCTTGATGGAAGAGATGCCTCCACTGTTTTTGTTCCCGACGATCATTCCCGCACTCATGGTTGCTCCGTTCACCTGAAGCGTGACTGAATCGCCCGTCCTTGTCGCATCGACTGAACCGATGGAAACCGAAGATGTCACGGGGCCACTCATGATCAGGGTGCCTTGAGCCACAATCGTTCCACCAGTGTGAAGATTGCCCGCGCTAAGTGCCAGCGTTCCCTGCCCTAACTTGGCAAGCACGCCCCCGCTTCCGCTGAGGATACCGGCAAGCTCGGCATCAATATCCGCCTTTGAATCTGCCACTGATATCTGGCGATAACCGGCGACTAAATTCAGAGGGTTCACGAGGCGAACCGTTGCGTCACCATCAGCACTACCCAGTTTTAGCATCTGTCCTCCAGGAACGAATCCACTCGCACCCCAAGTCAACTGAGCAGCAGCACCACCGAAGTTCACATCCCTCACGACGGGAGTCGTCGAGGTATCGCCAGGAACGCGATAAGCAGCAAAGCCACCACCGCCGATAAACTGGGCCTCGCCTATTCCGGTCCCCAAGGAGCGCGTGAAATCTCCATGCTCCAGACCGATCATGCCACCATTCAAAGTGATCGCACTGGTGCCCCCAGAGGTTCCTATTCCACCTGGGATTGCATTTGCGGAACCAAGACGTAACACCCCATTATTCACAAATGTCGTGCCGGAATAAGTGTTCTCACCGGTCAAGTAGCTAGTTCCCCATCCCCCTTGCACCAAGTTAACTGCGAGTGAGGCAGTTGAATTGTTCACGATATTTGATGCGATGGTGAATTCCTTCGAAGCATTATAATTGTGGATCAAGAAATCCGCCGTTCCGTCACCGTTGTTCCAAGGCAACTGAGCCGGAGCAATCGATCCAACGGTCAGTTCCCCGTCCTTGATAATCTTGGTGCCACCGATCACCTCCGATCCAACGAGGATCGCACCTCCTGTAAGAGTCAATCTATCTGAGATTGAAACGGTTCCCGCAACTGGGGCAAAAAACCTCAAGGCATAAACACTCGCATCAGACTTGGTTTGACTATAGCTCAGGGGATCACGACCATCGCTAAACGCGCTTCTCGAATCTCCGAAACCCGATATGCCGAATTCGCTCAGGGTCTTGTCTGTCTCCCAATTCGCGACGTCACTACCGAGGGTATATAAATCCTTGGTATCCGCACTAATCACAGAGTTATTGGATGTTTCAACGGCAGCAAAATCATTGATCCCACGACGGTTGATAATTGATGTATCTCGATAGGTCGCCCAGGGCAGGACAGCTGACCCTTGCTGCGATCTGAGTGAGAGAAACATATCTGCCACACCAGTCGTCGGTGTATTTTCAACCAAGAGCACCGTAGCACCTGGCGCACGGGCTACATCAAGGGGGTTGTTGGGATCCTGAAGAGTCAGTGACATGGTAGAGTTTTCCTTTGCCGTCACCCATATCTCCGAAGCGCCTGGCAATAGGGTCAATTGTCCTAGCAATTGCTGAGACCTATTCTCCGATGGATTGGAACCGCTTGGGACCGGTGTGTCAGCAACCCCAGAAATCTCAAATTTTCCCCCAGCCATGGTAAGAGAGGCATTACTGGCAGCAAACCTGTTGGCGTTATTATTGGAGTTCGGATTGTCATAGCTCAGCAAGAGACTGCCACCCTTGATACTGAAACCACCCATATTCGTCGAGCCCCCAACGGCTGGGAGCAATGGCGTTCCGGAATTCGAAACATTGCCGCCGCTGTGTGAGATTTTGACCGTTCCTCCACCACTGACTTGGAGGACTCCCTGAGCGGCCCCTACGCCACCCGACAAGTTGCCAGTGAATGTGGCCACGGCTCCCTGCCGAGCCACTTCAACGGTTCCGATTTCATTGATCTGAAAGCCTCGGTCTGTGGCAACGCTATCGCCAATATATCCAAGCGTGCCACCGCTGAGCACGATATTACCTGCCGCGCTAGTCGCAGCGCCCAGCGGCCCAGCCACTCCAGCGTTAGTAAGGGCCTTAACGTTGATCTTGCCACCAGTGATGTAGGTCGCACCCGTGTAGGTGCTGGCTCCACTGAGCACTACCGTTCCATCACCGAATTTCGCAATTCCGTTACGTGAACTGAAAGCC
>CAUJJC010000196.1 GCA_963204975.1 Verrucomicrobiota bacterium
TCCTTGTCGAAGGGGCGGGAGGCTTTCTCAGGGGCATCGTTGCGCAGGCTGAGGGCCTTCATGTTGCCGAAGCCGGACAGGCCGCACGGGCGGATGGAGGCCTCGGCACCGCCGCAGACGATGGCGTCGGCGTCGCCGAACTTGATGATGCGCCAGGCTTCACCGATCGAGTTGTTGGACGTGGCGCAGGCGGTGGTGATGCACATGTTGGGCCCCATGAAGCCGTATTCGCCGGCGATCATGCCGCTGGCGATGTTGGTGATCATCATCGGGATGAGGAAAGGGGAAACGCGGCTGGGCCCTTTGGTCAGCAGGTTTTCATACTGCGTTTCGATCGTGCTCAGACCACCGATGCCGCTGCCGACCATGACACCGATGCGGTGCGGGTCGAGCGCGTCGGGGTTGAGGCCGGAGTCTTTGACGGCCTGCTTCGACGCGGCCATGGCGAGCTGGAAGTAGCGGTCCGCGCGGCGGGCTTCATTGTGATAGTTGAACCACGGAGTGGGGTCGAAATCGACGACTTCGCCCGCGATGTGGCAGTCATACTTCGAGGTGTCCATCGACTGGATGGTGCGGATGCCGCTTTTACCGGCGAGGATATTCTTCCAGAAGTCCTCCTTGTTATTGCCGATGGGGGAGATGACTCCGATTCCAGTGATGACGACGCGGCGTTCAGACATGTGTTTGTGAGGGAAGGTTGGGCGGGCGAGAAAACACGGATTGCAGGGTGGGGCAAGGGATTTTCAGGGGGGCGCTCGGTGGCGCTTGCTCCGTTGGTGGATTCGAGGCTGCGGTTTGCAGAGTTGAGTGCGGCTGCGATGCTAAATGGGAACATTAACGCATGTTGACAAAGACTTGTTCCCCTCGTTGTTTCGCGCCCTTTTTCAACCACCCTCCAGCCCCGTATTCCTGCCCCTATGGACTTTATTGCCAAGAACGTTGCCGAATTGTCGCCCTCCATGACCCTTGCCATCACCAATGAGGCGAGGAAGCTCAAGAAGGCTGGCCAGGATGTGCTGAGCTTTGGTGCAGGTGAGCCTGATTTCAATACGCCAGCCCCGATCGTGGAAGCGGCGGTGAAGGCCCTTCATGACGGTCACACACGTTACACCGAGAGCGCAGGCCTTCTGGAACTCCGTGAAGGCATCGCGGCCAAGCTGCTCATCGACAACGGTCTTCAGTATGAGCCCAGCCAGATCAGCGTGAACTGCGGCGCGAAGCACTCCTGCTACAACGCCATCCTTGCCGTCGTGAACCCCGGCGAAGAAGTCATCATTCCCGCACCCTACTGGACCAGCTACCCAGAGATGGTGAAGCTCGTCGGCGGCGTGCCCGTGATCGTGGACACCAAGGCGGAGAACGGCTGGAAGATGACCCCTGAGGAGTTTGAGAACAGCATCTCGCCCATGACCAAGATGGTCATCCTCAACTCCCCCGGCAATCCAACGGGTTCCGTTTACACCAAGGAAGAACTGGAAAAGATCGCCGAGATCGCCGTGGGCGAAGGCATCGTCATCCTCTCCGATGAAATCTACGAGAAGCTCGTCTATGCCGGACAGCAGCACATTTCCATCGCCTCCCTGGGCAAGGAAGTGTATGAGCAGACCATCACCATCAACGGCTTCTCCAAGGCCTATGCGATGACCGGCTGGCGTCTCGGTTACACCGCCGCTCCGAAGGCCATCGCCGAGGCCATCGACAACCTCCAGAGCCACACCACCAGTAACCCGACCACCTTCGCTCAATACGGTGCCATCGCTGCGCTCCAGATGGACCAGCAGATCGTGTCCGACATGCGCGAAGAGTTCGACGTGCGCCGCCAGTTCATGCTGGGCCGCCTCTCCGCGATCAAGAACATCAAGGTCGTCGAGCCCCTCGGAGCCTTCTACTTCCTGGTGAACATCGAGCCCATCGGCATCAAGAGCATCAACTTCTGCGAGAAGCTCCTCAGCAAGCAAAAGGTCGCCATCGTCCCCGGCGTCGCCTTCGGTGCCGAGTTCACCGCCCGCTTCAGCTACGCCACCAGCCTTGATGTGATCAATGGCGGCATGGACCGCTTCGAAGAGTTCTGCCACCAGCACTAAGGGCTGGCGCTCGGCGTCTCAATCACCACCCGTCCTTGGCACCCGTTGCCTCGGGCGGGTTTTTTGTGGCGAGAAATGGGCCACTCCTTCAGGTTTCCACAGACGGCAACCCAGCGGTTCGACCTTTCAGGAACGGAATCGTGAGGAGGATGAAAACTCGCGCCAGACGATGTTCGCGAAAGGGTGGTTCAAAGGCTGCTGCTGCGTGTTCTTGGCGATGAATCGTTACTATCAGCATGGCATTATACTTCCAGATGGTGTGGCTCCGTCGTTATAGAGGATCTGTCGAAGCATGGCAAAGGACTCTGCTAGTTGGGCGAACGTCTCGGATCAGGCGACGGCGAGGTGTGGACTTTGAATACACGACAGATAGCCTTCGAGCCGTTGCCTGCATCCGTTTTGTTCGGCTTGTTGTCTATATCAGTGTCGGTCATGTCGATGGCTCCCGAAACTCTCCCTGATGGTTCCTGCACCATGCAGCGAATAGCGGCTGCAATTGGAAAATCTCGCCACCTTCGTCAAGGACACCATCCCCATATGCCATCATTTCATCCCATGCCTTGTCGGTAAGATGGGTGAAAACATCGTTCCCAATCCATAAACTACTGGGGTGATCAAGGTCAGTGCGGCCAAGATAGTATATGCTTCGGGCTGCTTCGAGTTTAGTGGCTAGTGAAGGGAGAGGTATTTCGCCATGGAACAGGTCGATAAGACTTTGAAGGGCGGAATAGCTAAAAGTCTGATCGAAAAGGCTATTCCATCCCTCCCCAACTATGGATGATCCTAAGCTCTTAATGCGGTAGAAGATCGTCTCTGCGTCAGACAGTGGCAGCGTCAGGTCCCACAACTTGTGGCAGACAAATATATGCAACTCATGAAGCAGCAGGGCGTCCTGCGGCTCTGAGAAAATCTCGGCGAGTTTCTTGGCTTGGAAGCGATTGCTCATTGGACTCAGTTCTTGGCCGAACGTCTCGGATCAGGCGACGGCGAGCGCAAGACGTTGCTGACACGACAGATAGCCTTCGAGCCGTTGCCTGCATCCGTTTTGTTCGCCCTTGGTTGGTGATGTTGTGGCTTGGTCATGGCGTAAATCAAATCACGGGATGGCTCTCTCCCAGACCCTGAGAGAACATGCCCGATCCACTGTCTGATGGTCAACCTCTACTTCCGCTAGCTCAGAGAATGGAATCCCATTGTGGTATCGCGAACTCACGAAACTCTCGATAATCTGAACAAGCTCAGACACAGTCTCAACGGTGCAAGTAAATGGCAGCTTCTTATGGCAAGATGACACGAGGCTAAAGCGCAACTGTGCTGCCATCTCGTCGTGCCAGCAATAGAATCGCATAGCGGCACTGGGGGCGTTCAGATCACGCAACACGGAACAACGCGCATCAATTACCTGCATCATGAACTGCTCAATAGTCGTATGATCGCGTGCGGAAGCGTCATCACTCGGCAATGAAAAGCTCCACAGGTTGGATCGCCCCTCCGCGAGCATGTCGGTTGGATCCACGGTCAGCTTGTCGGATGCGACCTCATCAATCCAAGATGTCCAGTTTGGCTTCATGCTGCTTCACGGGGAACGCCGCGAG
>CAUJJC010000197.1 GCA_963204975.1 Verrucomicrobiota bacterium
ATTCTAGACCATGACTTAGCATTTCATCATTCCATCAGGGCAACAAAAAGCCCCGTCACCGGCTGCAAGCGATGACGAGGCGGAACGGCCACTGAGCACGAACAGTTTAGCGACTGCACCTCGAACTCCGTAACCTGCATCCAGGTTACCCCGTCATCACCCTTCGTCAACCTATCGCAACCCGCGATTCAGGTTCGAACGAAAGACTGAATGACTCTCGATGTCCGTGTTCACTGCCGGTTTGGAGCCCCCCAAAAGTTTCCAATTCTCCAACGGCTTGAGTGATCGCGCTGATAGGTATTCCATGTATCCGTCAGTATCTCCGATCCATCACGGGAGGTGTGCCACAAACACCGAAACATCCGCCTCGTAAATCCAGCGGGTGCGACGACCTCAGAAGTCGTGGCAGCGGTGTCGGTCCATGGGGACGCATCACGCCCGGCGGCAGCCGGAGCATGTGCGTCTCCAACTATATAATTGGGACGCGATCCATCGTGGCTCGCGTCCAACAGTTCTTTTCAGTTCAATCTCAGGCGGCGTTGGCCACTAACAGCCAGGGCCGCCTTCATCACTCGAATACGGAGGTGGCAGACAAGCAATGCGCTGGACTCCAAACCCAGGTCAATGTGGGAGCGTTACCCACCCTCCGTGTCGGTGGTAAGTCGTTCATGAACCAAAAGGACCGCAAGGAGCACTTCGCCTCTTTTGACCAGACGGTTTGGATGGGAGAGAGAAGAGCCGTTGAAGCAATTGCACGCGAGGTTCGCGTTGTGAGTGCTGTCTGAGTCGTGGCTTGGTGTTTCCTTGCGGTCCTTTTGTTTCATCGGCGGGAAGGAGGAGTCTCCAGCTAGGTCTCATAAGCCCGGCTTTCTGTGTGCGACTCACAGTCCCGCAACCATTTCAATGAGCCGGTAGGCACGTAAAGACCGTGTGCTGTCTGTAAAACAGATGTCCTGCGCGGACCAAGCTGGAGCATTACCAGCACGGCTCACCATTTCACCATCAACCTCACCACCATGTTCACCGAACTAACACTCCCCATCAGTCGCGGTCGTCTTCGACGGCCTTGTGATGACGATCTTCAAGACTTGGTCCGCCATGCCAACAACCCGAAGTTGATTCAGTGGCTCGTGGACGCTTTCCCACATCCTTACACCGATGCTCATGGCCGTGCGTTTTTGAAACGCGCCGCCGAAGATCGAAGTGAGGAAGTGTTCGCCATCGAGATTGCCGGCAAGCTGGTCGGCGAAATCGGCCTTCGTCCAGGGCAACACGAGCGACGTTTCGTTTGTGGCATAGGCTACTGGCTAGCCGAAGAGTTCTGGGGCCACGGCATCATGACCGAAGTTGTCCGCGTCACGACCGATCATTTGCTTGGTGCCCTTGGCTTCGTCCGCATTGAGACGGACGTTTATGAGCCCAACGTTGGCTCGCAACGCGTCCTGCTAAAGGCGGGCTTCCAACTCGAGTCGCGTCGTCGAAAGGCAGTCGTGAAGCACGGCAAGATCTATGACTGCCTGCATTTCGCGAAGCTTCCTCCATGATCCCTGGCACTCACTCATTCCTTTCATTCCCTCTGTAGCTCAAAAGCAGAGCCGTCCGTTGATAACGGACAGACCGAGGCGCGATACCTCGCGGAGGGACCATTTCAATTTCATCGCTGGATGGCGTAGTCAGTCTGCGCGTCTCCCTGAAGAGGAGAAGGTCTTGGTGCAGCGCTCTGCTGCGGTAGCGGCATTGTTTTGCGAAGCCTAGCTGCACAGACGAAGTCAATTCCTGGTCCAGCGGCCATTTCAATTGCGTCATTGGTGTAACAGCAACACGCCGGTCTTCCAAACCGAGAACGTCAGGGCAGCACTGACATGGCGCACCAGTTTATTCTCTTCGTCGTGTCATCAGTCAGCACTCGACCCTGTGAAGGTCGCGGAGCCGGTGCGAGCGCCATGCTGCGGTAGCGGCATCCAAAACGCGAAGCCAAGTTGCACAGCCGGAGGCAATTCGGCCAAGGGAACCATTTTAAAATTGTGCATAAGGCAAAGAGCCGAGCCACGGAGCTGCAACCTCCGCTTACCCAGTGCGAGCCTGGGATGCACATCCACTTTCCAACGGATACGAGGGAGTCAGCAAACCCGCTCGGCTTGGGACCGAGAGATACCCGGCGCAACACCGGGGTATCCGACCATTTCATTGTTCTTGTAGCTCAACAGATAGAGCGCTGCGCTTCGAACGCGGAGGTTGCGGGTGCGAGTCCTGCCGGGAACACCAATTCAAAATGACGAATGCAGAATGTCCAATGACGAACATCTGAGCAGCCTTCGGCATTCGTCATTCCGATTTCGTCATTTCATCCTCGCCCCTGTAGTCCAACGCAGAGACACTCGCCTCAGAAGCGAGCCAGTGCGGGTGCAAACCCTGCCAGGGGCACCATTTCCACGACCGCGTCATCTAACTGGCCAAGATCTCCGACTTTCTATCGGAGCACCCGGGTTCAAATCCCGGCGCGGTTGCCATCTCGCAACGGACCACAAGCATTGAAGTGATGCAGTGTGCTTTTAACGCGCAGAGCAGGGAGCGTTACCCTGGTGGTCCACCAATCATCAAACCCTCACGCGGCAGTGAGATCGGAGTTACTTCGTAGCTCAAGAGTAGAGCAGTGGCTCAATACCATTGGTTGCAGGTGCGAATCCTGCCAAGCGCTTCGGCGCAACATACCTCCGATCGTCTTTCTCCGCGTTCCAATCTTCGCCAGGGCAGTGAGGCGGGAGTTACTTCGCTGTTAACGAAACCAAACCTCCCGCCAGCGTTTCTCCCTGATTCTTCATTCACACCAGTTGCGACGCAACTGGACTACTTTCACGAGGCAGTGAGCAGCGGGTTACTTCGCATCCTCAGCGCGTGGTCGCCGGTTCGAATCCGGCTCGTCCCAACTTCGACGGGACGATAGCTCAGTGGTAGAGCGCGTAACGTCCCGCTGCACTTTTCTCCTCACTTTAAAGTAGGCCAGTCACGCCGTGACTGGAGTCTTTTCGAGCACTCCAGTTGCGGCGCAACTGGACTACTTTCTCTCGCGGCAGTGATGCCGGGGCTACTTCGCCCCCATTAACCGGAAGAGCACGGCAATGCTCACAGATACACGCTGACATGGGATGAAGATGCCCGTCGGTGCTTGTGATTTCACAGGCATGCATCGCGTCGCCACGAGCGATGCGGTTGTCAGTCCAAGGTCTGCTCCACCCCGGCTGCTTTTCTCCGCGAGAACCTTTGACCACCTGCGCCCTGCGGACGCGCGTGGTCATTCAACAAACCCATCCGCAAGTGAACAACCAACCAAGGAGGACGCATGTTCTTCAACACCAAACGACAAAGCAACATCAAGACCCACAACCTCGCCGGAGGAGAAGCTTTCACCGAGACGCCGAAACTCGAACTCCTGTCCGTCCTGCTCACCAGCACGCTCAAGGATGAGTTCTACCGCAAGGCCGATGCGACCGTGAACCGCGTGAAGCAACTCGTCGCCGAGATCCCGGACAAATCGTTCAGCGCGAAAGCTGCGGTGTATGCGCGCAATGAAGTCGGGATGCGTAGCGTGACTCACCTCGTCGCAGGTGAAATCGCGAAGTCGGTCAAAGGCCAGGCGTGGACCGCGCCATTCTATCGCAAGCTCTGCCGTCGCCCGGATGACGCCCTGGAAATTCTTGCGTGCTACACCGCGCAGTATGGTCGCCCGATTCCGAACGCCCTCAAAAAGGGTCTCGGACAAGCACTTGCCGAGTTTGATGCGTATCAGCTCGCCAAGTATCGTCGCCAAGGTGCCGAGCTTTCGCTCGTGGACCTGGTGAACCTCGTTCACCCGCCACACAGCGAACCGCTCGCGCAGCTCATGAAGGGATCGCTCGCGCCTGCGGAAACGTGGGAGAGCGCGCTCACGCAGGCAGGCCAGAAGGCCGAGTCGGAAGACGAAGCCGAGGCCAACAAAGCGGAAGCGTGGGAGCATCTCATCAAGACGCGCAAGCTTGGTTACTTCGCTTTGCTGAGGAACCTGCGGAACATCTTGTCCGCGGTGCCTCATCTCATCGACGACGTGCTCGCGATGCTCACGGACGAACGCCTCATCAAGCGCTCGCTCGTGCTGCCCTTCCGCTACACGACCGCCTTCGAGGCGCTGGAGAAGGATCATCCGCATGGTGTGCTGCGAGTCATCGCTGCGCTCAGCGATGCCGTTGATCTCTCATTGCAAAATGTGCCGAAGTTCCCGGGCAAGACCTTGGTCGCGCTCGATGGCTCCGGTTCGATGATGGGACGTCCGATCAAGATCGGCTCCCTCTTCGCGGCTGTCCTGGCAAAGGCCAATGACGCCGACGTGATGCTCTTCAGCGACGACGCGAAGTATGTCGCGCTCAACAAACGCGACAGCACGCTCACGCTCGCCCGTTGGCTCGAAAGCCAGTGCGCATCCGCCGGGACAAACTTCCACAGCATCTTCCAGCGCGCGAACCGCGCCTATGATCGCGTGATCATCCTCAGCGACATGCAAGGCTGGATCGGAGGCCACGCGCCAACGGCAACGTTCGCACAGTGGAAAGCGAAGCATTCGGCGAACCCGAAGGTCTTCTCCTTCGACCTCAACGGCTACGGCACACTGCAGTTCCCCGAACGGGAAGTGTATGCGCTGGCGGGCTGGTCGGACAAGAGCCTGGAGATGCTCCAGTTCCTCGACGCCGACAAACGGGCGCTGATCAACGAGATCGAGAAGATCCAGTTGGTGTAGCGCGAGACAGTTCAATCACTAACCAACCGTGCTGTCCCGGTGTCATGCCGGGGCAGCACGCCTTCATGGACCGACACCGCTGCTCAAACTTAGCAGCATTGCCATGAACACATCCATCCACCAATCCACAGTCCTCGTCCTCAACAAGTGCTGGCAGGCTATCGACACGAAGACGCCTGCACAGGCCTTTTGCATGATGGCGGGCGACAGTGCGACAGCGCTCGACATTGGCGATGACGGCACCATGACGCCCACGCGGTGGGAGGATTGGTTGACGCTGCCAGTGCGCGCTCGTGACACGAGCGTGGGGACGGCGCGTGGTTTGATCCGGGTGCCGACGGTGATCGTGCTCGCCCGTTTCGCGAAGGTGCCGAAGCGTCGGCCTCGGTTCTCGCTGCGGAATGTGTGGGAGCGCGATGGTGGCATGTGCCAATACACGGGCCGCAAGCTGAAGCCCAGCGAAGGCAACATCGATCACATCGTGCCGCGTTCGCGTGGTGGCTCGACGTCCTGGGAGAACTGCGTGCTCGCGCATCGCGAAATCAACACGAAGAAGGCCGACCGCACGCCGGAAGAAGCAGGGCTGAAACTGCTCCGCTCGCCGTCCGTTCCGAAGGAACTGCCAATGCACCTCTTCATCTCCAATCATCACGGCGTGCGTGACTGGGAGATGTTCATTGAATGACGAAATCCGAATGACGAATGCAGTCATCCTCTGCTTCGTCATTCGTTCATTCGACATTCTTCATTGATCCCACTGCCACGCTGCGCACCATCGTTTTTACCTCAACCAACCTTCACTCCAATATCCATGTCCTTCCCCATTCGTTCGCCTCGTGACCGCGTTGGCGGTATCGCTGTCTTCGGTCGTATCCTCGATAAAATTCGTCTTCAAGCCAAGGAGGGCAAGCTGCCCGAGGGCTATCATCTGGGTCTCATGCCGGGCAACCGCACCTTTGATGACCGCATCTGCAAACTGCTGAACGTGGACTTCGATGCCCTCAGCGCACGCACGCTGCAAGGCGGCACGGATGAAGAAGTCCTGGAGTGGTGCTTCCAGACCGGGCGCAAGCCGGACGCCGAGCACATCGAGATCTTCAATGGCTTCATGGAGAAGCGTGGCTGGAATGATGTGGCGACACCGGGCCTGATCAAACAGCGCGAGGAAGCGGGGCTCGGGCATCGGACGGAATTGGTGACGTTCTTCGATGTCATGGACGTCGAGGAAGGGCGGAAGCCCTGATGCGAGAACCCACGCACCAAAGCAAAGAACCCATCCAGCTCGCACTGGATGGGTTCTTTGTTAATGGGGATCGAACGATTTAGGCGCTGGCCTTGGGCGGTCCGAGAGGGCGAGTTTCGGGGAGGGTGGACTCGTCTTCCGGGGGCACTTCGACTGGCTGCGCCTTGCTCGTCACCTTGACGAACAATGGTTCATACGTGGCCCAGTCGGCAAGGATGTCCTTGGAGCGAGGGCTGTCAGTTTTTTCGAGGTGATCAAAAATCTGCTTCTTCAGCTGATTGATGTCCTCAGGATCGCTGAGCTTTTCACCTCGGATCATCTCAGGGTTGTGGAGCTTGTCGAACATGCCGTGCTCATCGAGCAGGTAAGCGACACCGCCGCTCATGCCGGCACCGAAGTTCTTGCCGAAGCTGCCGAGCACCACCACGAGGCCTCCGGTCATGTATTCGCAGCCATGGTCACCCACGCCTTCGACGACTGCTGTGGCACCCGAGTTGCGCACGCAGAAGCGTTCGCCTGCGCGACCCGCTGCATACAGGCGGCCGCTGGTCGCTCCATACATGACGGTGTTGCCCATGATGCTGTTCTCCCAGGTCTGGTAGTCGGAGCTGAGCTTGCGTCCTGGCTTGAGGATGATCTCGGCACCGCAGAGGCCCTTGCCCACGTAGTCATTGGCTTCACCCACGAGCGTGAGCTTGAGGCCACCGCAGGCGAAAGCGGCGAAGGATTGGCCGGCGCTGCCTTCGCAGGTGACGTCGATAGTGCCATCGGCAAGGCCGTGGTTGCCATGATGAAGGGCGATCTGGCCAGAGAGCTTGGTGCCGATGTTGCGGAAGGTGTTTTTCACCTTGTAGGTGAGGGGAGCGGCCTTGCGCTTGTCGCTGATGGAGACGCTCACGGCCTGGATAATCTTGTCATCGAGCGGATGCTCATCGAGACCATCATTGCGATTCATCTGGCAGATGCGCGGCGCGTCGTGGCCGAGTTCTTTGCCCACATCGCGAAGGATGGGCTTGAGGTCGAGCAGGTTAGCCTTCGGATGACCGGGCACTTCTCGCTGACGCAGGAACTCGGTGTGACCGATCATGTCGTCCAGCTTGCTCACGCCGAGGGAGGCCATGATTTCGCGGACTTCGTGGGCGACACCGTTAAAGAAGTTCACCACATACTCGGGCTTGCCTTTGAACTTCTGGCGGAACTTCGGATCGGTGGTGGCAACGCCTACCGGGCAGTTGTTGAGGTGGCACTGGCGCACATACACGCAACCCAGAGCGATGAGGGCAATGGTGCCGAAGTTGAACTCCTCGGCTCCGAGGAGTGCGGCGATGGCGATGTCCCGGCCATTGCGGAGGCCACCATCCGTGCGGAGCGTGACGCGCTCACGCAGGCCATTGAGCATGAGCACTTGCTGGGCCTCGGCGAGACCGAGTTCCCAGGGCAGGCCGGCGTGCTTGATGGAGGACAAGGGCGAGGCACCGGTGCCACCATCGTGACCACTCACAAGGATAATGTCAGCGTTCGCTTTGGCGACGCCTGCGGCGACGGTGCCCACACCGCTTTCAGCGACGAGCTTCACGCACACACGAGCACGAGGGTTCGCTTCCTTGAGGTCGTGAATGAGCTGGGCGAGGTCTTCGATGGAATAGATGTCGTGGTGCGGAGGCGGGCTGATGAGCATCACGCCAGGCGTCGTGTGACGCAGGCGGGCGATCATGCGGTTCACCTTCATCGCGGGCAGCTGTCCGCCTTCGCCGGGCTTGGCACCCTGCGCCATCTTGATCTCGAGTTCCCAGGCATTGGCGAGGTATTCAGCCGTGACGCCGAAGCGTCCGCTGGCCACCTGCTTGATCTTGCTGTTGGCCCAGTCGCCGTTTTCATAAGGCTTGAAGCGCTTCGGATCTTCGCCGCCTTCGCCTGAGTCGGACTTGCCGCCGATGCGATTCATCGCGATGGCGAGAGCTTCGTGAGCTTCGGGGCTGATCGCACCGAGTGACATGGCTGCCGTGGTGAAACGCACGCGAATGTCTTCGATGGGTTCCACTTCATCAATCGGGATCGGACCAT
>CAUJJC010000198.1 GCA_963204975.1 Verrucomicrobiota bacterium
CTGACATCGCTCATGCCCGCAGCCATGGCGCGAGCGCTGGCGATCTTGCGATCATCGTAATCGAATCCGGTCATGGGCACCTGATACCCCAGCTCGCGGAGGTAATGGGTGAGCAGTCCGATGCCGCATCCGATGTCGAGCACGGGCAGGGCAGACGCGTGCAACTCGGTGGCCACGGCTTCATACACCGGATCGGACGCCAGCTTGGACGGCACGTAGTGGCGATCCCAGCGAGTCGATGCCCGGCTAGCGATGCGTTTCAGAGATTGCGGCGACAGCTTCATGTCGCACGGCGAAGGGGATTGCCGCCGCGCAGCAGTCGCCAGGTGAGCAGCGGCAGCCGAATCAGAAAACCAAAGAGCAGTCGTGCATGCATCCAGGTGAGCAGGGTGTTGTCGCGCAGATAGCGGAACTGCGAGACACCGCCTTCTTCGCGGCTGAGATACTTCACGGGTGTGGGCACATTGATGATCGGCACCCCCTGCCAGGCGATGCGCACGGCCATCTCGGTATCGAAGTCAAAGCGGCGGGCGAAACGCGTGCTCGCAAACGCCTTGAGCAGCGCCGCGACGGGATACACACGCATGCCGAACAACGAATCACCGATGCCCCAGCCGAGCGTCTCCAGATTGGACCACGCATTGGAGATCTTCCGACCTTGCACCCGCACCTGCGGGGCCTCGGGGCCGAACTGCGGACAACCGAGCAGCATGGCCTCAGGGTATTTTTCGCTCAGCGCGATGAACTGCGGAATGCGCTCCGCCGGATGCTGCCCATCCGCATCCATCGCGAGGAGATGGGTGTAGCCCGCACGCTGTGCCTCCTGCGCGCCATGCAGCACTGCCGCGCCCTTGCCTTGATTCACCGGCAGATGGATCAGCCGCACTCCCGGATGCTCGGCGAGCATGGCCTGCACCGCCTTGTCGCTGCCATCCGTGCTGCCATCGATCACCACCCACACATCCCGCCACTGCACCAGCGCTCCACGCACCGTGCGCTCCAGGAGTTCGGAGCCGGTGTTGAAGCTAGGAATGAGCAGGAGCAACTTCATTTCGCGGCGCGGAGAGTGCCGCGATATACGCCGCCCGCAACCTTTCGAGGAAGGCGTGCGATGATTCTTCCGGTCCGCAGACCAATGGCTCGCCCATGACCATGCGGATGCGCACCGTCTCCAGCGGCGGCTTCCAGGCGGGCCAGCCCTTGCTTCCGTAGTCGCTGTTCGTGGTGATGAAGACGGGGAACACAGGCGCGCCCGTCTGGTGGGCGATGATGGCCACGCCCCCACGGAAGGGATTCAAGACGCCCTCGTTCTTGCGTGTGCGCGTGCCTTCGGGGAAGAGCAGGAGCTGCGCACCCTCGTGGAGTTCCGCCACGCAGCGCTTCACCATCTCGAAGGGCGGATCATTGGGAATGAACCGCGCCAATCGAGCACCACCGGCGAGCAGCGGGTTCTTCAGAATCGCAGTCTTCAGGATGCACGTCAGCCCGCCGACATGTGCCATGATGAAGACCACATCCCAGATGGCAGGATGATTCGGAGCGACGATGGCACCACCCCGATGCCGCGCCAGACGGTCAAAGCCAACCATCTCGCACTCAGCAATGCGGAAGACGCGCAACAACTTCGTAAAGCCCTGAAACGCCATCTGCATCAAGCGCAGACCGATGCGGCGAGCCGTGGCAGCAGGCAAAATCGGTCGCAACACCGCTGCGATCACGAGGAACGAGAAGCCCCCCATCCCCCAGTAAACGGCACTGGCCACCGCAGCCGCCCATGGACGAACGTGCTTCATCCTGGCAGCCGTGCAGGAGGTTGTCGTTTGCCGCGCCCGCGCTTCATGCGTATGGCCGATTATGTCTCACGAGATCACTCTTTTCCAAGCGCTTTCCAGCCTGCCTCACGGCCCTGAATTTCGATTCATTGATGCCGTGACGGAACTCGATCCCGGAGTCTCAGCGAAGGCTAGATGGACGCTCAAAGGCAGCGAGGAATTTCTGCGCGGGCACTTCCCAGGTTCGCCCCTGCTGCCTGGCGTCATCATGATCGAGGCCCTGGCCCAACTCGGCGGCATCCTCGCGCAAACCCGCCCCGGCATCGCCCCCATGAGCAATCTCCGCCTCACCGCCGTGCGCCAGTTCAAGATCCTCGGCAGCATCACACCGGGACAAAGCCTTGTGCTTGAAGCCAAGATCGAAGGCGCTCTCGATGGCGTGGTGCAGGTGAGCGGATCGGTGCTGGATGACCAGGGCAACAAGCTGGCCATGGGCGGCGTGCTGCTCGCAGGCCAGATGTGATCCGCTACAGCCGTCGCAGCAAGATGCCGCCCAGCAGGGCGCCGAGCGCGGCGAGGTAGCTCCACGATTGCACCGGCACCGGATACGTGACGGCTGCGAGTCCATCCGTTGGCTTCGCAGCATCGAAGGCGCTCGCCTTGGCAAGGGCAGGCGCGGGATCGGCACCGAGCTGATACTCGTTCGGATACGGCGCGCGGTAGTGCTTCACGATGAGCTTGTTATGCAGCGTTTCGTGCAGACGAACAGTGAATGCGGAGCGTCCGGCGAGCGGGATCGCGACTTCATAACGACCGAGGCCCGACTCATTGACGGTGAGCTTCTCCGCAGCGCCGTTCTCATCAGCAATCGCTGCGTCCCAAGGGATCGCGCTGAGCGGACTGCCGCTGGTGTCGGTGCGGTCGATGCGCAGATGCCAGACGTTGTTCGCGATGGTGGACTTCACTTCCACGCCATCGACATCGGCCTTGCGAGCAACACCGCGCAACACCTGCGCCCAGAAGGATCCGCACGACTCCCAGCCCAGCCATTCGGCTCCCCACTTGTCCGTGAGATCGCTGGTGAAACACAAGCCGGTGCCCAAGCCAAACCTGCCCACCGAGAGCAGCGGATCGCCGGTCTCAAGCGAGAGCAACGTCTGCGCGGTTGGCTTCGCCTGTGTCATTACAAAACCAAGCACGGCGGGCAATGCATCCTGCCTCACGCCGCTGATCAGCGGATGCTCCATCGACACGATGGGCGGGAAGAGGTCTTCCTGAATCGCGCTCTTGCTCGCTTGCATCGTCTCGCGCGTGAAAATTTGAGGCACGTTCGCGGGATCAGCCGTCTCGTAGTAGCGACCGCGTCCCGCCTCGGCGATCTGCGACAAGATTTCTCGCGCCGCTCCATCGCCCAGCGCCACGCAGGACACGGTCACGCCTTCATCCACCAGACGCTGCGTGAGCCCGAGGAAGTCCGATTCCTGCGACACGCCATCTGTGAGCAGGATCATGTGCTTCACCTTCGCCGAGGCATTGCGTAGCATCTCGCCACCAATGTCCATGCCCGGATACATGTTCGTGCCGCCACCAGACTCCAGGGAATCAATCGCGGCCTGAATGCTGCCCACATCGCTCGCGGGCGTCATCTCGCAGATCGTCTGCGCTTCAGAGTCAAAGCCAACCACCGCAACCTGATCGCGACCCGTGAGCAGCTCGACCGCCATCTTCGCCGCCTGCCGCGCCAACTGAATCGGCACGCCTGACATCGAGCCCGACTTGTCCATCACGAGCGCGAGCGCCATCGACGGCTTTTCCTTCTCCTTCTCAAAGCGCGACACGAGCGGCAGCACTTCCTCCACCGGTGTCTTGTAGTAGCCGCCAAGGCCGTAACTGTTCTCGCTGCCGAGCATGATGAGACCGCCGCCGAGATCGCTGACATACTGCCGGATCAATTCCATCTGCCGCATCGTCATGTCGCTGGCGGCAATGTTCGACAGCATCACCGCATCGAAGGCGCTGAGTTCATCGAGCGATACCGGCAGCCCACGTTTGCCACGCACATCGACTTCGAATTGCTGACTGCGCAACGACTGCGCGAACGTGCGCATGTCCTTCGGATCATCGTGAATGACCAGCACGCGCGGCTTGCCCTCCACCTTGATCACTGTCTCCGCATGGTTGTTGATCGGGAAGTGATCCTTCTCCGGCACGATCTCCACTCCCCACACGCTCGCGCCGCTCGTCGCCATCGGCGCATCGAAGGTCACCGGCAGTTCCTTGTTCGCCTCCAGCGTCACCGGCTTCTCCGTCATCGCCACGCCCTTGTGAATCAACCGCACCTTGGCCTGCATCGCCGTATTCGCCTTCACACGAGCGGTGAGCCGCACGATCTCGCTCTCGAAGGCGCTGCTCGATGAGGATTCCAGACTCGCCACGCTAGCCTCGGGATCGCTCAGTGGCTTGATGGATCGGAAGCAAACATCCACCGCTTCGTCCTTCAGTTGCTTGATCGCCGTGTCGAGATTCGCATCCGTCTCCACGCCATCGCTGCACACGATGAGGCGTCGCGCCTTGCCACCAGGGAAGCTCAAGCGCGAGGCCAACATACCATCCGCGAGTCGTGTGTGCGCGCGGAACGCATCATCGCTCACGCCCTTGCTCCACTTCTCGATCATCGCGCGGAAGTCCGCAATGCTCGTCGCCCGAATGCCATCGCCCAAGGCATACAGCGTGAACGAATCGGACGCGCCGAGCTGCTTGGTCGCTTTCTCAATGTCATCCAGCACCGGCTTGACCGCATCCAGCTGCACCGACGCCGACACATCGACCAGGAAGTTGAGATGCGCATCGCGTCTCTCCCTATTGAGAAACGGCTGCGCCAGCCCCATCACCAGCAGCGCCAATCCCAGCGCCCGCAGCGCGAACGACGCCCACTTCAGTTTCGCCGGCCGATCCACCAACGATGTCCACAGCCCCCACGCCAGCGGCACAAGCAGCAGGAGCCAAAGGAACGCGTGGTTGTCGGTGAAATCAGGCATACAAAGCTATGAGGACGGCGGGCGAGGATGCGTGAACCCCCAACGACCACCGAAGTGAATGCGCTCGTGCCGACTCTGAG
>CAUJJC010000199.1 GCA_963204975.1 Verrucomicrobiota bacterium
CCCTGGTTCCGCACGCTGCCGCAGTGGAAGGACCGCGTGGCACTGCCGCAGCACTTTGAGAACAACGGCTACCGCACCGTCGCCACGGGCAAGATTTACCACGGCGGCACTGGCGGAGGCGGAGGCGGCGGAGCCAAAGGAAAGGGCAAAGGCAAAGCCAAGGCCGGTGCGAATGCGTCAGCCCCCAAGCCTGAATTCCAAATCACCGCGCCGATTGGCGGTGTCGGCACCAAGCCACCAACGAAACTCATCCCGCCTGCGCCGATGGGCGATCACCCCGCCATGGACTGGGGCGTGTGGCCGAAGGACAACGACGACACAGGCAAGGGTGATTACCAGGTCGCGTCGTGGATTGTCGAGCAGATCAAGACCGCACCCAAGGATCAGCCGTTCTTCATCGCTGCCGGATTCTTCCTCCCGCATGTGCCGTGTTACGCCACCCAGAAGTGGTTCGATCTTTACCCCGATGACGACAGCGTGCTGCCAAAGATCCTCGAGAACGACCGCGAGGACACACCGCGCTTCTCCTGGTATCTGCACTGGGAGTTGCCGGAACCGCGCCTGAAGTGGATCAAAGAAAACAACCAATGGCGCAACCTCGTCCGCAGCTACCTCGCCTGCACCAGTTTCACCGATGCTCAAGTGGGCCGCCTGCTAACTGCGCTCGAAGAATCGGGCCACGAGGATGACACTATCGTCGTGCTCTGGGGTGACCACGGCTGGCACCTCGGCGAGAAGGAGATTACGGGCAAAAACACACTCTGGGATCGTGGAACGAAGGTGCCGCTCATCTTCGCCGGACCCGGTGTGAAAGCCGGACAGCGCTGCACTCAACCTGCTGAACTGCTCGACCTCTATCCCACGCTCATCGACCTCGCCGGTCTGCCCAAGCGTGATGATCTCGAAGGCCTCAGTCTCGTGCCGCAACTCCAGGATGCATCGACCAAGCGTGATCGCCCTGCCGTCACCAGCCACAACCAGGGCAACCACGCCGTGCGTAGCGAGAAGTGGCGCTACATTCATTACGCCGATGGAAGCGAGGAACTCTACGACATGGTGAACGATCCGAACGAATGGCACAACCTCGCCGCGAAGCCAGAGCACGCGGCAGTGATTGCGGAGCACAAGAAATGGCTGCCGAAGATCGACGTGCCGCCCGCAGCGAATAGCGCCAGCCGTGTGCTGACGTATGACAAAGCGACCGACGAAGCCGTGTGGGAAGGCAAGCTGGTGAAGCGCAGTGATCCGATCCCGCAGTGATTTGCAGCACCATTGCCAAGCCTGGGGCGTAGTGATAGATTCGCGTCATGAAAACATCCGTCCGCACGCTGCTCTCACTCGTTGCCGCGCTCGTTAGCCTTGGCTCGGCCCAAGCTGCCCAGCAGTGCCTGGTGCTCGGCGACAGCTTGACGAAGGAATACGAAGTTGAGTTCCCGATTCTCTATCCACAGAACCAGGACTCCTGGGACACACGCAACTGGATCGAGCAGTTAAATGAACGCCGCCAGAGCTGGTTCGATCTGGGAACCTTAAGCGCCTACTACGATGTGCGCATCATCGGCCACAAGCACAACTGGGCTTTCCCTGGGGCCACCACGCAGGAGATTCGCGACCGTCTGCTGAGCACGAGTTGGTTCGACAAGCTATGGCAAAACGAACTGCGCAATCAGATCAAAACCCAGGCCGAGCGCATCGTGATCTTCGCCGGAGGCAATGACGTGGATGACTACTACGACGACATCTACAATGGGGCGACCGCCTCGAAATTCACCAACAAGACACGCGACAATATCATCCGCATCGTGGACTGGGTGCGCGCCGTGAAATCGACGGTGCCCATCGTGCTCGTCGCCGTGCCGCACATCGGCTGCGCTCCCGACATCCAGAGGCAAAACCCAACGAACACTCTCAAGACCGGACGCGTCACCTCGGCGCTGACCACTTTGAACAGCCAGCTTGCCGTCCTTGCCAAGCAACGCGGTGCAGCCTTTTGCAGCGGCGTTTTCGACTTCACTCGCAACCTGATTACTCAACCCCTGGTGATCGACGGCGTGACCATTATCAAGCAAGCCGATGCCAATGCGCGCCCGCAGTATGCCTTCAGCGGCGACGGCTTCCATCCGGGTGCAGCATTGCAGGCAAAGATCGCCCAGCAGATAGTCGCCACGATTCGTGCTCGCTGGCCCAGCCCGGCGATTCCTGCAATTACTGATAACGAGATACGCCGCGTGTGGCTTGGCTTGTGATCCGGCAATCTTGATCGAGGCCCGTGGCGACTTCCCAACAAAGCGGACACAACCTCCGCACACTCCGGCTCGTTTCCCCTCCCCATGTCCGATAACATCTACGAAACGCGCCGCCTGCTCGATGAATACCTGCTCTTCCACTACGGGAGCGCAGATGAGGTGCTGCCGTGGACCTTCGGACCAAAGGAAGCGCTCGGCTTCGCGGTGCGCACGGTCACCGAGTTGATCGCTACGCCTGCGCACGGTCGAGCGCTCGACCTTGGCTGCGCCGTAGGACGTTCGAGCTTTGAACTCGCATCGCTTGGCTTCGAAGAAGTCGTGGGCATCGACTACTCGCACAGCTTCATCAACGCCGCGAAGGTGCTGCAAACTGGAGCACCGCTGACCTACGAGCGTCTTGATGAAGGTTCGCAGCGCACCACGCTCACGGCATTGGCAAGGCCGCATCCGGGCATCCACTTCGAGCAGGGCGATGCGATGGACCTGCGGACCGATCTGGCCCAATTCGATCTCGTTCACGCAGCCAATTTGCTTTGCCGTCTCACATATCCTCAAAAGCTGATCGAGCGACTGCACGATCTCGTGAAACCCGGTGGTCAACTTTTACTGACGACACCATGCACCTGGCTCGCCGAGTTCACACCGCCCGAGAACTGGCCCGCGGGCAGCACGCGCGACTGGCTGAAGGAAAAGCTGAGCGCTCACTTCATGCTCGAACTTGAACGCGACCTGCCCTTCCTCATCCGCGAGCACGCGCGAAAGTATCAGTGGAGCGTCGCCTGGGGCACTCGCTGGAGAAGGAAAGCCTGACATCGCCACGGCAGATTTGGCCTATTTCCTGTCCTTGACGCTTCCGTGCGAAAAGGTTCCAATGCGAGTCTTATGGCTGAAGCATTTCCTGACATCCCGAAGATTCAATACGAAGGACCCAAGTCCAAGAACCCGCTGTCTTTCAAGCACTACAACGCTGATGAAGTCATCGCGGGCAAGAAGATGAGTGACCACATGCGCTTCGGCGTCGCCTACTGGCACGCGATGCGCAACACGCTCTCCGATCCCTTCGGTGGCGGCACCGCCCAACGCCCCTGGGACGATGGCTCCGACAGCATCGCCAATGCGCAGAACCGCGCGCGCGTGATGTTTGAGTTCATGGAGAAGCTCGGCGTGGACTACTACTGCTTCCACGACCGCGATGTGGCTCCCGAGTTGAACGATCTCACCGCCAGCAACAAGGCGCTCGACGCTGTGGCGGATGTGCTCCTCTCCGAACAACAACGCACAGGCAAAAAACTCCTCTGGGGCACAGCCTGCCTTTTCTCGCACGCTCGTTACTGCCAGGGCGCAGCCACCAGCCCGAATGCACACGTTTATGCTTATGCAGGCGCGCAGGTGAAGAAGGCGATGGATGTCACTCATCGCCTGGGTGGCGAAGGTTACACCTTCTGGGGTGGCCGCGAAGGTTACGCCACGCTCTGGAACACCAACCAGAAGCGTGAGATGGACCACCTCGCCGCCTTCCTGCACATGGCTGTGGACTACAAGAAGAAGATCGGCTTCAAAGGCCAGTTCTACATCGAACCGAAACCACGCGAGCCTTCCACGCACCAGTATGATTCGGACGCCGCCGCGTGCCTGAACTTCCTCCGCCAATACGACCTGCTGGAGCACTTCAAGCTCAACCTGGAAACCAACCACGCCACGCTCGCGGGACACACCATGCGTCACGAAATGCAGGTTGCCATCGCGTCCAACGCGCTGGGTTCCGTGGATGCCAACACTGGCGACACGCTCATCGGCTGGGACACGGACCAGTTCCCCACCAACATCTACCTCACCACCGAGATCATGCTGGAGATCCTCAAGATGGGCGGCTTCACCACGGGCGGCCTGAACTTCGACGCCAAGTGCCGGCGCGAGTCCTTCGAGCCAGTCGATCTCTTCCACGCGCACATCGGTGGCATGGACGCCTTTGCACGCGGCCTGAAGATCGCCGCCGCCATCATCGAAGACGGTCGTCTCGATGGCTTCATCAAGCAGCGCTACAGCACCTTCGACAACGGCATCGGTGCCAAGGTGGAAGCTGGCGGCGTGACCTTCGACGATCTCGAAGCGCATACGCTGGCCAATGGCGAGCCGCTGATCGGCAGCGGTCGTCAGGAGATGCTGGAGAACCTGATCAACGAATTCATCTGATGCACTGACCTCAACCTCGGTCGCAGATGAAGACGCCCGGCTCCGCAAGGTGCCGGGCGTTTTGTTTGTGTCGCAAAATCACAAGCCACGCGTTGGAACCATCGCGTGAGGCGTTATGCTGGATGATCCTCCTTCATGAACCACAATGGTCATCGATCCGCTCGTGAAACCTGGCAGCGCTTTCGCAGCGCAGCACGGACCTTCCTTGCCTCTGTGGATGGCCGTCAGGCGCGATGGTGGTTTGTTTTGCTGGTCACCCTGCTCCTCGGCGTGAACGGGCTCAACGTGATCAACAGCTACGTCGGGCGCGACTTCATCTCAGCCATCGAGAACAAGAACACCTCGCGCTTCTTTCTCCAGGCCTGGCTTTATGCCGGTGTGTTCATGCTCTCCACCCTAGTCGCTGTCTTCTATCGCTTCGCGGAGGAACGTCTGGCCCTGCTTTGGCGCGACTGGCAAACCCGACAGGTGCTAGATCGCTATCTGAAGGACCGGACCTTTTACCAGCTGCACGAAACCGGCGCACTGGAGAATCCCGATCAGCGCATCGCCGAGGATATTCGGGCCTTCACCACCACAACGCTGTCGTTCCTGCTGATGACGCTCAATGCCTCGTTCACGGTGCTCGCGTTTGCCGGTGTGCTGTGGACGATCAGCCCGCAGTTGTTTGTATTCGCCGTGTGCTATGCCTTGGCAGGCTCGGCATTCACCGTGCTGCTCGGCAAGCGCCTCGTGGGCCTCAACGACAAGCAGCTCGACAAGGAGGCCAACTTCCGTGCCGAACTCATGCATGTGCGCGAACATGCAGAATCACTCGCTTTGCTTGATCGTGAGGATCAACTCAGAGCACGACTTCACGAACGCCTTCGTGATCTCGTTCGCAACGCTCGCACCATGACCGTGGTCAACCGCAACCTCGGCTTCTTCACCACAGGCTACAATTACTTCATACAGATCATTCCCGCCCTGATCGTCGCCCCGTTCTTCATCCGTGGCGAGGTGGAGTTCGGCGTGATCACGCAGTCCGCGATGGCCTTTGCGCAGTTGATGGGTGCCTTCTCGCTCATCGTCACCCAGTTCCAGTCCATCTCCACCTACGCGGCCGTGGTCACTCGACTCGATAAGCTAGTCAACGCCATCGACGAAACCTGCTCCCCCCAGAACTCCCCTATCCAGGTGCGCCATGAACCGCACCACATCAGCTACCAGAATCTCACGCTTCAATCCACAGACGGCACCCTCTTCGTCAAGGACCTCAACCTCACCATGCAGCGAGGCTCCCGCGTCTTGATCGCGTCCACCTCGGGCCATGCCAAACAGGCGCTCTTCAAAGCGACGGCCGGCCTGTCCTGTGACGGCTCCGGTGTTATCGTGCGGCCGGACTCCGAGTCGATGATGTTCCTGCCCGAGCGCCCCTATCTTCCTGCCGGCAGCCTGCGCTCGCTGCTGCTCTCACTAGGTCACAGCGATGCCTCGCGCGATGCGGAAGTGCAGACCATGCTATCCACCCTCGGCATCAAACATGTGATCGATCAAGCGGGTGGACTCGACACTGAACGAGACTGGAATGGCATGCTCAGTCTGAGCGATCAGGCCATGCTGGCTGTTGCACGAGTGCTACTGGCGGCTCCCGAGTTCGTGTTCGTGGACAGACTCACCGTCACCTTCGACTCGGCCCAAGGCGAACGCGTGCTGTCGATACTGGCCGAACGCCGGATGACAGTCCTCGTGCTAGGCAAGCCTGGCGACACCACCATGTCTTACGACGCCACTCTCACCATCGAGCGCGATGGTTCGTGGTCTTGGTCCTCGACTCAAGAGCGATAGTGATCAGAGACCAAGTATCACCGTCACCTGATGCTCGCAGGCACCTTGAGGAATCGGCACCCGAGCCTCGCCATCGACGACTTCGACTGCGACACCATCGAGCGTTGCCGAAAGCACCGTTGCTGCACAGCCAGACGGATTGAGCACATGGATGTGGAAGACGGCTTCATCGGGCGAGGTGTAGTCGATCCGATACTCCGGCCAGTCATCTGGCACGCAGGGTTTCACGATCAACGTTGTGCCGCGCTCGATGCACAGCCCCAGCACCGACTCCACTGCCACACGGAACGCCCAGCCAGCCGAGCCCGTATACCACGTCCAACCACCGCGACCATTGTGCGGCTCCGCGCCATAAACATCCGCCGCGATCACATACGGCTCCACCTTGTAGCGCTCCAGATCGCGCTTCGCGTGAGCCATCGGGCTCAGCATCGTCAGCCACTTCGCCGCCTTGTTACGCCAGCCTAGCTTCGCTGCTGCGGCCACCATCCAACACGAGGCATGGGTGTATTGTCCGCCATTCTCACGCACACCTGCGACGTAGCCTTTGATGTAACCGGGATCATCTTCCATCGACACGAACGGCGGCGTCAGCAGTAGCAGCAGCCCGTCGTCATCGTGAATAAGACGACGCTCTGCCGAAGCCATCGCCTGCGTCGCTCGTTCAGAATGCGCAGCACCAGATAACACCGCCCATGCCTGCGCCAGTCCATCGATGCGGCACTCCATCGCCTCCTTCGTGCCCAGCGGATGACCGTTGTCGAAGTAGGCCCGCCGATACCACTCGCCATCCCAGCCTGCGTCGTTCAAAGCCACGCGCAGTTGCTCACGATGCGCTGTATATCGTCGGACGCGCTCCACATCTTCGTGTTGCTCAGCGACCGGAATGAACTCGCCAAGAATCGTGAACAGGAAGAACCCCATCCACACACTCTCGCCACGACCTTCACGACCCACGCGATTCATGCCGTCGTTCCAATCACCCGTGCCCATCAAAGGCAAGCCATGCGCACCCACTACCAACGAGCGTTCAATCGCGCGGCAGCAGTGCTCATAGATCGTGCCCGACTCATCGCTGACCTCAGGCTTCAGGTAGTTCTCGTCTTCGCCGGGCTTCAGCAGCGGAGCCTTGAGGAACGGGACATCGTGTTTCCAAATCGAATCATCTCCCGTGCTGCGCACATACTGGCCAGTGACCAGTGGTAGCCACAGCAAATCATCCGCAAAGCGCGTCCGCACACCGCGCTCGATCGGTGCCTCGTGCCACCAGTGCAGCACATCGCCTTCCACAAACTGATGCCGTGCATGAAGCACGATCTGCGCCCTCGTTAGCTCAGGCCACAGCAGTGTGAGATTGCCCACGTCCTGCAACTGATCGCGAAAGCCAAACGCTCCGCTCGATTGATAGAACGCCGTGCGCCCCCAGATGCGACAGGCCAGTGCTTGATAAGCCAGCCAGCCATTGAGCATCGCATTGATCTCCGGCACCGGCGTTGACACTCGCACATGCCCAAGGCTCTTCTTCCAGAAAGCCGTCACCGCCGCAAGTTCGGCATCCACGGCAGCCATTGTTGAGTAGCGTTCGCGCAACCGCGCCACCTCCGCTTCACCCACGCCTTCACCGAGCACGATGCAGCCGCAGAAGGTCTGGCCTGGAGGCAAGATGAAGCTCCACTCCCACGCGAAGCATGGATGAGAGCTAGCCACATCCTCGTTGTCGAAACACGCCTCACGCAACGCTCTCGGCGAGCGCGGTGTGCCACGTTCACCGAGGAAGCAGAGGCGATCCGTCATCGCACGTCGGCTCGTGATTGCGGCACCGTCGAACGCACCGAAACAGACAGCAATGCCATCGCTGAAGTCGCTGCTCTGCTTGCGCTGAGCGAGCAAGGCATCGCCACGTCGCCATGTCTTGATCTCCGCACCAGGCAACGTGCCCATCACCAGTCGCTGGAAACTGACGAGCGAGAGATGCCGCGTCTCCGCACTCCCATTCGTGATCCGCATCCGCACGACCTTCACCGGATCATCCTTCGCCACAAACACCGTCGTCTCGTGCTTCAAGCCATGCGCCATGACCTCGTAGCGCGAGTATCCGAACCCATGCGCGACCTCATACGTTGCTTGCGCAGGACAAGGTCCGGGCAGCGGCGACCAGAACTCGTGCGTTGCTTCGTCTCGCAGATAGAGCGCCTCACCGTGCGGATCACAGACAGGATCGTTCGACCACGGCGTCAGCCGGTTCGCCTGGCTGTTGCGTGACCACGTGCAACTCGCACCCGTCTCGCTGATGAGGCATCCGAAGTGATCGTTCGTGATCACGTTGATCCACGGCATCGGCGGCAAGGCGAGCTGATCGCCTTGCCACGGAAGCCGCATCCGATACTCGCTGTAGTCTTCGTTGAAGCCGTGCTCGAACAAGGTCGCGGACGGTTCGCCTTTGATCGGCAGCAGCGGTGCTTCAGCGAGTGGCACGCCAAGATTCGCCAGCACCGCATCGACCTGCGCATGATCCGCTACCGCGCCGAGCACGAAGGCTATCTCGCGGTCTTCTCCTGGCTGGAGTGTTAGCTTCGTGCGCAGGCTGAAGACGGGATCGAGCACATTGCCGACTGTGTTCTCCATCCGCATCGCCGGGCGCGCTGCACTGAGTCCGCGATCGATGAATCGCACGCGATCTGTCTCGCACGCTTCCACCTCTGCGCCGATCAACGCGTAAAACATCGCCGGCCACGACTCGCCTGCGCTGCGTGGCCGACGCTTCGCCACGAGCGCGTGTCGATCCTTCGCGAACTCCGTCTGCACGAACAGCTTCGAGAAAGCCGGATGCCCCAGATCACCCATCGGATGCGCCAGCGCGACTTCGATGTAACTCGTGACTTCGATGGTTCGCGGACGATCCGATTCATTGCGAACGATGAGCTTTCGATGCTCTGCGTCGCAGTCCGTATGCACCGACACCTTCAGCATTGATCGGATGCCATGAAGGTGACGAGCAAACTCCACCCCCGTCGGCGTCGCCTTCGTGGAGGCATTCGCCAAGTCGCCGCCCACCGGCTGCAAGGTGGCCGACCACAGTTCGCCATCATCCACATCGCGCAGATAAATGAAGAAGCCATGCGCATCCTCCACCGCGTCGCCTGGCCAGCGATTGAGCGCGATCCAGTCCCAGCACGATTGCCCGCCGCCAGCCTCCGTGAGCTGCACCTTGTAGCGACCGTTCGTGAGTTCGTGAGGAGTCGATTTCATGTGTGAATGATGAGTTGTGCTGGCAAGACGCGAAGCGTGACTTCGGCCGGTTTGATGTCGTGATCTGTCGAGTCATTGACCGTCACTGTTCGAATTGGCTGGCTGAGCGGTGGACGAATCACAATGCCGCCTGCGGGCATGGGGAGATCTCCCTTCACCTCGACGTGCAATGCCTCGCCGCTTTGATCTCGGCGAAGTCGATAGCTGATCGTGCCGAAGCTGGTCCCCACGTCATCGAGCCGAACGCCATCGCCTTCCAACCAAGCTGCGTCAAGGCCCGCCGCGAGCACGAGCTGCTGTCGCGTTTCGTTTTCAAAGACAAACAAGCTCCGCACCGCCAGGACAAACTCCGCCGCGATCCACGTGTGCGGCACATCGCCGATGTGCGCCGGTGCGAGCGGATCACGCCACGCAATCTCTGGCCATTGATTCCACGCGAGTGGTCGCCGGTCACTCATGAAGAAGCGCAGCAACTCCAGCGCTACCTCGCGGCGGCCCAGTCGCACCAGCGCACCGATGATGCGGATTTCATACGGCGTGTAGTTCGTCCACGGAAGTTCGCCCGTGCGCTTGCGACGCCAGTCGATCAGATACTTCTCAAAGGTCCAGTGGAGCGCCGTGCGATCAAGTCCCTGGGGCACATCGAACAAGGCGAGTGCGTTCGCCGTGGCCGTCGGATCGAAGTCCGCCCACTCAACGCTGCCGGGAATGTAGTCGAGTTGCTTCGCCGCTCGTATGCGCTCAATCGAATCGAACAGCGACGCTCCGACACGATCCGCCAGCATCTGCCACTTCGTCTTCTTGCCCAGCCTGCAGGCCAGCCACACGGCATCACCGAGTCCACGCCAGGTCCAGAACCCATCCCAATACGAATGCACAGGCTGCGCCAAGTAGCCTTCATGACTGACGGATACGGGCATCAGTCCGTCCGCGTCGAGCGCGTGCTCAATGAAGCTCACCGCCGCAACGATATGCGACCACCATCGCTTCGCCTGCTCCTCATCGCCGGTGCAGCGCACGTAGTCAGCGATGAGCGCGATGAGTTGACCGTGGCTGTCGTGCTCAACCAAACAGTCCACGCCATCGCGATCAACACAGCAGGGCACAAAACCATCCGCGCGCTGATGCGGCGCATACCAGTCGATGAACTCGCGCACCTCTTCCGCGCAGCCCATGCGCAGCAGCGCCGCGCTCATGATCGTGCCATCGCGGATCCATGAGCGCGTGTAGCGTCGCGGTCCCGGTTGCAAGGCAGGTCCGCTGCGCGTGATCAAGACGTGTGCCGACGCCGTGTGCATCGCTTGCAGCACCGAGGCTCCGCCATGGGCACAAGACCAGCGCTCGGGCTTGAGCTTGGCCTTCCAGTCAAAAGGCGGAGCATCACTGCGGGCGTTGCCGACATGGAACTCGCATGACTTCCCCGGTGCCACAGACACATCGAAACGCATGACCCCAGAGGCGAAGCCACGCTCATCGTTCGCGAGCGCGCTGGTAGGCAACTCACCGGTCGCGAGCTGCTCCACGACAAAGCCTTCATCAAAACTCATCGCACCAAAGCCGGTCGCTGACGTCGCATGAATCGTGAGCGCTCCATTCACATGGATTGAGCCGTCTATTCCTTCGATGGAACGGATCGGCGACACGCCTCCGACGTTTCGGAAATGCTGCCACGGTGGCGTCACCTGAAAGGGTCGCATGGCGACAAACAATCTCGCGCTGAGCTTTCGACGGCTTTGATTCGTGAAGCGATAGACGACGCGCAAGGTGTTGTCCGTCAGCGCTTCACCTCGCACTTCGAGCGACCAGTCACCTGCGCGCCAAGTCACGATGGGCACTGGTTTCCAGCCATCCGCGAGACTCTGCGAGATCTCCACATCAGCCCAAGTGATGAGCTTTCCATCCACGAAGACGAATGGCTCCAGCGAGCACGAGCCCTCGGCGAGTTCGACCATGCCCTGCTCATTGATCAGCGCGCAGTCCTTTCGATTCGGCGTGCCGAACGGCGTCCACAGGCTTTGCTCTCGCAGCAACCAACGCGGATGCCAGCCGCGTGGCGCCTGCGCGGCAAGGCTGTGCCAGAAGGCATCCACCGAACGCGAGAACTCGAAGGGCTGCACATGCACAGCCTTCACTACCGCATTGCCGGAGTTCACCCGCAGCCATCGCGTCTGAGTGTTGGGCAGATAGACAAAGCTGCGGGCACCTCCAGCTCGCTTGGCGCAGTAGAGTGTGCGCCAGCGTCGGCCATCACGTGAGCCCTGCACCGTGAAACCATCGCGCGGTGCTGCGGTCTTCCATTCGATGATGAGTCCGCCAAGCACACGGACCGCACCGGCATCGAGTGCAAACGAATGTGGTGTTCGAGACGTGCGAGTGATCTTCGGTTTAGCAGTGAAGGACTGGTCTTCGATGCAAACGTCGCTGATCCACGCCTCGCCAGCGCCGCCTTCTTTCGCCACGATGGCAAACTCGATGGCACTCAACTGCCGAATCGCACCACCACCCGCCGGACCCCAGGCAAACTGTAGGTCACGACTGCTCACCACCATCATGCACCAGCGCCCCGTGAATTTAAGATCGCGTCGCTCATAGCGCCACACGTTCGCGCCCGTATCGTCCACGAGCTTGAGTTCCAGGTGATTCACCGGACCGCGCCCACGCCATCGAAAGCGAATCGAGAAGTCCTCCGGCATGGCACGAGTCATCTCTCGTCGAGCAACCACGAAGCCGCCTCCACCCTTGAAGTCGAAGTCGAGGTGAAGCTGCCGCGACTTCACCGCCAGCTTCAGGCATGCCTCACCGGAGGCGACCGGAAGCCACGCCTTGGCCTTGGTGAAGAGATGGAGGTCCACGCGACTCATGGTGTGACGTTCAACTACGCCTGCCCAAGCGACAAGGCGCAAGGCTCCGCTGAAGTTGCGGCAAACGTGGCTCCCAATCCCAGACAAAAGCATCGATTGAAAGAAAACTTGGCAGCCCCGCGTCTTGTGCCACACCTCTGGTATACCAGCAGAACACCAAGTCCATGTCAGCCCCCATTTCCAATCTCCGCCAGCGAGCTTATGACCATCTGCAGCGCAAGCTGCGGTCTGGCGAGCTTCATGCTGGCTCGCTCGTATCCGAGCAATCGCTGGCTGACGAGATCGGCATGAGCCGCACCCCAGTG
>CAUJJC010000200.1 GCA_963204975.1 Verrucomicrobiota bacterium
CTGGGACTGGAAGCGGAGTTCGTCGATGTGGTCGATGGCCTCGCGGAGGTTGTAGCCACTCTGGATGCGGTTCTTTATTTCGCCGAAGATCTCGCCGATCTTGTATTCGATGGTGTTCGGCCCAGTGGCCTTGGCCTTGAAACCGTGCAGGTAGGGAAAGAGCTTCCCGTTCACGAACTGGATGAGGTCGTCGCCGGTGAGGGCGGTGTTGTGATCGATCTTGCCATCCTTCTTCGGCGCGGCCCAGGATTCCCAGCGGTAGGCAGCGTCGAGGATGTGGGTGTAGCTCTTGCCTTCGAGGGCGGCTTCGAGGGCCTTGGTCTGCTCCAGGGCATCAAGGTATTTGAGGAAGAGCAGCCAGGAGGTCTGCTCGGTGTAATCGAGTTCGCTGGTGCAGCCGGCGTCCTTCCAGAGGACGTCGTCGATGTTTTTGAAGGCTTGTTCGAACATGGGAGATCAGGGCGAGGCGCAGGCAGGACGCACGGTGCGGGAAGTTCGCCGATTACAGGCGACGGCCTTCGCCTTGGCAAGGCTTGATTCGCCACGATGAAGCGCGGTGCTCGTCGTCGCGCTGGAGTTTCGTGCCGTTGCTATTTACACTGGGGGCATGAAAGCGATGAAGACTCGATGGTTCCTGGCGCTGCTGTGTGCGGGGGGCGGTGTAAAGCTGATGCTGGATGCCTTGAAAATGAACAGCATCGGGGCCTTCGGGCATGTGATGGGCTCGGTGCTGGCGATGGTGACGGTGGTGCTGCTGATCAGCCCGGAGACGGTGTTCAAGGTGGCGGAGTGGTGCGCCCGTCCGTTCACGGAGATTCTGTGGCCGTCGGACCGGCTGGAGAAGCCGCCGCTGAACTACCGTCTGGCCCGCCACTACGCGACGTGCCTGCGACTGGAGGAGGCGATCGAGGAGTATCGCAAGATCATCCGCTTCTACCCGGACGAGGGCGATGCCTACACGGAGTTGATCGCGGTGGCGGAGCAGCTCGGGGACGAGGAGGTGAAGGCGGAGTTCGAGACGCTGTATCGGGAGAAGTTTGGGGCGTGAGTTCTCGGTTCGAGATTTGAGATTTGAGGCGCGGTTCGCGATGGCTACTCGCCGATGCAGTAGAGGGCTTTGTCGGAGCGGAGGAAGAGGCGATTGCCGTCCACGGCGGGGGTGGCGTTGACTTGGCTGTCGTCGCTGGGGATGAGGTTCTTGGCGAGGACTTCAAAGGTGGGCTTGGCGGCGATGACGAAGGTGCCGTTCTTGCGGCTGGGGCAGTAGAGCTTGCCATCGACGAGGACGGGGGAGGCGTAGAAGGGCTTGCCGCGACCTCCGCGTCCTCCGCCGGGTCCACCGCGTCCGGGTTGACCACCGCCGCTGGAGCTGTTGTCCATGACGCGCTCGCGGTAGATTTCCTTGCCGGTCTTGGCCTCGATGCACATGGCGAAGCCGGCGTCGTTCACGACGTAGAGGTGGCCGTTGTAGTAGATCGGGGACGGGATGTAGGAGGCGCTGTTGATGCTCCACAAGGTGGCGCTCTGGGTGATGTCGCCTTTGCCGCCGGGCTTGAGGGCGACGGTGCCCTGCGTGGGGTAGCCGCCAGTGACGAAGATCGCGCCGTCTCCGACAGCGACGGCGGGGGACACATTGCCGCCCATGCTGTAGGTGGCATACCAGCGGAGCTTGCCGGAGTCGGGGTTGAGGCCCCAGACTTCGCCTGCGACGGGCAGGAGGAGATCGTCTCCGGCGAGGACGGGGGTGCTATAGACGGTATTGAGTCCCTCGGCCGGGGCACGCCATACTTCTTTGCCGGTCTTCTTGTCGAGGGCGACCATGGCTCCGCCTTCATCGTAGGCGGTGACGATGAGGGTGTCCTTGTGCAGGATGGGACTGGCGGCGCTGCCCCAGCCTTTGGGATTGGAGCCGGTGCCGAGGGAGGTCTGCCAGAGCTGGGTGCCGTTCATGTCGAAGGCGAGGGCTCCGGTCTTGCCGAAGAATACGAAGACGCTCTGGCCATCGCTGACGGGGGTGCTGCTGGCGTAGCCGTGCTCCATCAACATGCTGCCCGCCTGATCCTCGGGCTGGACGGCGGGGACGGTCTTGTCCCACAAGATTTTGCCATCGGCCTTGCTGAGGCAGAGGAGGTGGCGGACGAGTTGGGTGAGGTCGCCATTGCTGCCATCGGCGTAGCCGGACCAGCAGGTGATGAAGACTTTGTCGCCGACGATGATGGGGCTGGAGGAGCCGGGGCCTGGGAGGGTGGCCTTCCACTGGAGGTTCTCGGTGTCGCTCCACTTCACGGGCACCTTGCCCTCAGCAATGCCATCGCCTTTGGCCCCACGGAGTCGCGGCCAGTCGGCGGAGGCGTGGGTGGCGAGCAGGGTGAGGAGGGCGAGCAAGACGGTGGTTCTCATGGCGGCGATGAAACTCAGTATCAGGCGAACGGTTGCGCGCTCATCGAATCCTTGCGTGGGCAAGGTTTGACAATGCGGTGCTTCACGCCATAACGAACACTCCAGCGCATGATAACTACGGTGATGGTAACACTCCTGCTGCTGGCCCTGGGGGCGAGCATCGGGTTCTACGTCGCTGGAAGGCTCGCCCGACAACGGCGCATGAGCCTGGAGAAGCTGCAGAATGAGCAGGAAGCCATCGTCTCCGAGGAGCGGCGGTTGTTTAATTTTCTGCATACGCTGGGCGAGTCCCTGAGTGTGGATCAACGCGAGAGCACGCTGCATCGGATGATCGTGGAGGGGGCGATGAAGGTGACGGGGAGCAAGGGCGGAGCGCTGTATGCCTATGACGAGGGGAGGCATCTACTGGTGCCGCGATTCTGCTCGGACAGTTGCGCGCCGGTGATTGATTTGTCGGAGAAGCTGGTGGCGCAGGACCAGGCAACGCCGGGATCACTGCTGAGCACGATGCGCTGGCAGGCGGTGGCGGCGAACACGGGGGTGCTGGGCCGTGTGTTCACGGGGCAGAAATCGCAGCACATCGACGAGCTGGCGCGTCACGGAGATCTGAGCAGTCCATCGAACGAGCATCAAAGCGGCGTAACAGTGCTGGCGGGGCCGCTGAGTTCCGGGGATCGCAAGCTGGGCGTGCTGGTGGTAACGGCGAACCTGAACGACCGGCAGTTCTCGCAAAACGATTTCGAGGTCTTCGCCTCGCTGGTGGAGCAGTCGGCCTTCGCTCTGGCCAATGCGACGGCGCATCAGGCGATGCAATCGAAGCGGCAGCTCGATGCGGAACTGAAGACGGCGAGTGATGTGCAGCGCATTCTTTTGCCCGAGCGTGCGCCTGCGCTGGAGGGCTATCGCTTCGCCGCACGCAACCGGCCAGCGCGCATCCTGAGCGGGGATTTCTTCGACTACCTGGTGCTGGATGAGAAGCACTTCGGCGCGGTGATCGCGGATGTGTCGGGCAAAGGCTTCCCTGCGGCGCTGATCGCCGCGACCTGCCGCAGTGCGCTGCAAGCTCACGCGCAGACGCGGCTCTCGCCCACAGCGGCCCTGAGCGCGGTGAATCGCCAGCTGGCTCCCGACATCCGCCAGGGGATGTTCGTGAGCATGGTTTACCTCGTGCTCGAATCGGGCACCCCGAACATCACCCTCACACGCGCTGGTCATCCCAATCCCTTGGTCTGGCGCAAGGCCACGGGCCTGGTGGAGTCGATTCAAAGCCCAGGGCTCGGCGTGGGCATCGACGATGGTGATGTGTTCGACC
>CAUJJC010000201.1 GCA_963204975.1 Verrucomicrobiota bacterium
CGCTTGTTCACTGCCGCACGCACAGCTTCCTTGGCCTTCTCCGTTGATGCCCATTGAATGACGATGGCCTCTTGTTCCTTCGTCAGCGGCTTTTCCACCGTCAGCTCGCCGGTTTTCGCATTCCACGTCACCGCGTCGATCACATCCACAGGCAAAGCGGCTTTTGGAATATCCGGCAACTTGGTCGTCACGGGCACATCCGGCACTTTCGGAGCCTCTGGTGGCAGGCCGGGAAGCAAAGGACGCTCCACGACCAGTTCATCCGCATCTTGTCCCTCGAAGCCTGAGGCGATCAGGCCATCCTTCAGTGCCTTCGCGGCTTCATCGAACTTCGATGACGCGACAAAAGCATACGCGTTGTTCAAATCGTCGCGCTGCTTGCGCTTCGCCTTCGGCATTCGCAGCACGCGACCGAGAATCTGCTCCACCGCCTTGCTGCTGCCCATCTCTGCCACGGAGAAAAGCACATAAGCCCATGGGCAGTCCCAGCCTTCCTTGAGCGCCTGCACGGTAATGATGAAACGCACCTCACTTTCCTTCGTCATCACGCCCACCTTCAGCTCATCCAGTCCACGACGGTCGCCGGTATGCACCACGATCTGCTTCTCGGGAATGCCGAACTCCTTCAGCTTCGCCTCCACCGTCTCAACGGTGATGCTGACCTTGTCTTTGTATTCCGGCTGCGCTTGCAGCAGCATGATCGGGCGGAGGTGCTCGCCCGTCATTGCTTCTTCGGCGCGTGCTTCGCTTTCCAAATGATTGCGCACGCCGATGGCATCGCCCAGCAGCGCGTCCCACGGCTCGCGGTAGCGCAGATAAATCGGCAGCTTGATCATCTCCTCCGCTTTGAGCTGGTAGGCGGACACGGAGAAGAGCACGTTGCTTGGCGGGTTCTCGATCGTCTCGCCCTCATCCCTCACCATCTGCGGCTTCAGGTTCGGCGTCGCCGTCAGTTCCAGCACGGCGCTGGGGTTCAGGCGGCGCAGCGTTTCAAAGGAGAGCGGCTGCCGCGCATTGTGCGCCTCGTCGATGATCACGAACGGCCTGCGCAGGCGGAACACATTCACCAGCGAGCAATTGAAATGCCCCTCTGGCTCGCGCTCCACCGCTTCGAGCAGTTCGGGCGGGAGGTTCTCGAAGTGGCTCATCAGCTCGCCGTTGTTCTTATACACATTCAGCCCGCTCATGTCCTTCCGGCGAAAGGCCTGCATCGTCGCCACCACGATCACGGTGTGACTGTCCAGCAGACCGCGCTTCATCCGCGTCGCTTCCTCAATGTCCAGCACGGCCACCGTTCCTAGCGTGGTGTCGAGCGCCTGCCGGTAGGGATCGGATTCATCGCGCAGACGCGTCAGTGTTTGGCTGCGGATCGTGTCACTCGGCACCAGCCAGAGAATCAGCGCACGGTCTTGTTGCAGCAGCTCCTTCACGCCGAGACTGACGGCCTCGCAGGCCACCAGCGTCTTGCCGCCGCCCGTGGGGATGCGCAGGCACACATACGGGATACCCGGCACCTGCTTCACCGGCGCGTAAGGGAGCCCCTGGCCCTCGTGAATCTCCGCCGTCACGGCGGTGAAGGCCGTCGATGCCGGGAAGCTATCTTCCATCGCCTGCATCATGCGGCACTTCTGGTAGTAGCGCCGCAGCCAGTGCAGCGAATGCTTCTGGTATTGCTTCGTTTCCATTCAGCGCGTGCGGATCGCGTAAGGGGTTTGTTTGAAGGTGATGCCCTCGCGCTCCAGGCGCGCCTTGCTGAAGCGGCAGCCGGCGGCATAGACGACCTTCGGGCCGTCATGCGCAGGCAGGTGTGCCAACGTCTCGCTGGTCAGCACGTTGCCGCCGTCCACGCTCTTGTCCTTCAGGATGCCGTTGTAGAGCAGATACACCGCGCGGCCATGGTGGATGCCGAGTAGCGGTGTCTTGGATGAAATGCGCTCCTTGGGCAAAGGCTCGCCGGTCTCGGTGAAATAGACGTGCCGGGCTAAGTCGGCGAAGCGCACGCTCTCGCGGATGCGCTGGTGCTCATCGAAGACAGCTTCGCCGAGACGCACATAGCGGAAGCCGGTGGCGGCACCACTTGCACTTGCCAGGCCGGGAACCTGCTCGCCTTTGGCATTGGTATAGCCTTCGGCCACGCGCCGCACACGTTCGCGGGTGATGTTGGGCGCGATCTTCTCGTCCATCTCCACGAGGATGAAGCGGCGGTCTTTGAGAGGAGCGCGGACACTCTTGTCCGCTTCTTCATTCTTCGCGGCTTCGCCGCCATTGTTTTCGAGGCGGACAGGAGTGTCCTATTGCAAATCAGCCTTTAACCCTCGTTTTGCCTGCATAATTGAGCTTCGACACGGTTCTTCTTGAAGTTTTATACACCTGTTTTATACTCATGCCGCCGCCCCTCTCTGTGGGTAACAGCGGCTTCCCATGAGCGATTCAAAGACTTGGACTTTCTCCGGCATTCCCCATCTCTACCGTCACACGAAGGGCACATATTATGCCCGTCTCACCATTGGCGGCAAACCAACTTTCCGCAGTCTCAAAACCAAGATTTTGAGC
>CAUJJC010000202.1 GCA_963204975.1 Verrucomicrobiota bacterium
CACCGGCTTTGATGGCTGTGTCGATGAAGTCGTGGCCATCCACCTTCATGCCGCGAAGGGCGATAAAGGCGGTGCCTGGTTTCACCTTGCGTGAGTCATAAGCTAGCGCGGCTACGTTGACGTCTTGATTGCCGCTGATGACGGGGTGGGCGAGGTCAACAGTGAGTTCACGGAGTGTCATTGGCCACCTCCTTCAGGATCGGGGACGAGGGTGAGGCGCAGGTCGCGCTCGGGAGCAACGGCCAGGATGTCGAGCGCCTTTTTAACGATGTCGGCAAAGATCGGGGCGCTGATCTTTCCTCCATAGATGTCTTCGGTGTTTTCGGCATGAGGATCTTCGAGAAGGACGAGGCAGGCGAGGCGAGGCTGCTCGACAGGGGCAAAGCCAGCGAAGGAGACGGCACGGTGAATCTTGGAATACTTGCCCGTCGCCCTGTCGATCAATTGGGCGGTGCCGGTCTTGCCTGCCACGCGGACTCCTTCGATGGCACCGGACTTGCCCGTGCCGTCGGTGACAACGAATTCCATGGCCTCCGTCACTTTCGCAGCGTTGGCGGGCGAGCACACCTGACGCACCACGACAGGTGAGATCGTCTGGCACTCGGTGCGATCAGCGGACAAAATGCGGTCCACGAGGCGGGGTTGCATGAGCTTGCCACCATTGGCGATGCTGGCGACGGCCATGGTCATCTGGAGCGGTGTGGCAGACACTTCGTAGCCCATGGCGAGACGCGAGAGAGAAGAGGCCGTCCACTTGTCCACCGCGCGGATCTTGCCGGTGGCTTCACGCGGCAGCCCGAGGGCGGTGACCTCGCCAAGGCCGAAGCGCTTGACCCCATCGTAGAAGGCCTGGCGTCCGGTGGCCCGTGCTATCATGTAGGCACCGATGTTGCTGGAGTGCGCGAGGATGTCTTTGACGCTGAGGGAGCCGTAGGAGCCGTGGTCCTTCAGCCACACATCGGTGCTAGCCTCGCGATACTCGCCGCCATGGCAGTTGAAATGTGTTCCGAGTGAGCAGGCTCCGCTTTCGAGCGCGGCGGTGAGCGTGAGAATCTTCATCACCGAGCCGGGTTCGTAGGTGTCTGTCACGGCCATGTTGCGGCGCTCCACTTCATCGCGCTTGTTGACCTGCTCGCGGGGTTCGCTGGCCATGGCGAGGATGGAGCCGCTGGAGGGCTCGATGATCACTGCGACGACTTTTTTGGGTGAGTGTTTCTGGTAGGCTTCGAGCAGCGTCTTTTCCAGCATCTGCTGCATGGGCATATCCACGGTGAGCACGATGTGCTGGCCATGCACAGGAGGCCTCACCTGGCCTGCATAACCGGGCAGCTCGCGGGTGCGTGTCGCGTCCATTTCCACATCCTCGTAGCCTGCGATGCCGGAGAGCGTGCTATTCATGAGTTGCTCGATGCCTTCCGCACCTTTGCGCGGGAGGAGGCGGCCCTGTTTGTCGAGCTGTTCCTTGGTCACAAGGCCGAGCAGATGAATCATGCGGTCCTCGGCGGGACGGAAGCGCTCGATGCGCTTGCGTGTGTAAACACCCGTGATGGCGTTCTGATCGAAGAATGTGCGCCAGGCGGCGGCCTCCTCTACATTGAGATCCTTGAGGAAGATGGGTTCCGCTGGCTCGCCCGGTGCTGGCATCATCATGGCCAGCAGTTCGTCTGCTGCGCAGTCCATGCGTGAGGCGAGCGTCTCTGCCACGAGGCGACGGTAGGCAGCTACGATTTGATCGTCCGTGCGATGGAGCTTGAGGGCCTTGAGGCTCAGGCCGCAGAGCCTGGCATACCGCGAGCGCACCACATTGACGTCGGCGAGGTGGTGGGTGTCGGCATAGATGTCATGCAGGGTGAGGTCTTGCGCGAGCAGGGAGCCATTGCGATCCCAGACGCAGCCGCGCTGGGCGGGCAGATCCTTGCGCACATGCCGGTGCTCGGCAGCTTGCGCGAGCAGGGTTTCATGCTGCTTCACCTGCACCCACCAGAGGCGAACGGAGATGCCGGTGAACCCCACGATGAGTCCACAGGCCATGAGCAGCATACGGTGACTCACCGCGCGCTCGCGTCTCTGAAACTCGATCTGGGGATGGTGCTGCATCGTGGGCGAATTAGTTCGCGGAGGTCTGGATCATGGCCTGCTGAGTGCCGCTGGTGAGGGGGCCGATGTGCATGACGGTGGAGAGGTCGATCGGCGTCATCTGGAGCTTGCGATCAGCCATGGCCTTCAGCAGGGCGTCCTCTGTCAGCAATGCCTGGCGGCGTCCTTTGAGATCGCTGATGTGAGAGCTGAGGGTGGAGATCTCATGGTTCAATCCTCGAAGCTGGCTGCTGAGGCGGTTCTCCAAATGGTGGGCGCGCACTTCCCTGATCCAGCGCAGGCCCACGAGGCTGCCCACGATCAGGATGAACAGGATGATCGGCAGGCGGATGTTGTTGCGGTAGCGAAGGCGGTTCCGGCGTGTCATAGCTGGGGGAGGCGTTCGGCCACGCGCAGGCGGGCGGACCGCGAGCGGGGGTTGGCCTGGATTTCTTCGGCGGTGGGCTCCACGGGCTTGCGGGTGAGCAGGCGCAGGAGGTGATCAGGGTTGCGCTTGGGCTGTGGCCACTCGGGTCGATCTATGAACTCCGTGGCGTAGTGCTGGAAGGCACGCTTCACGATGCGGTCCTCCAGCGAATGGAAGCTGATGATGCCGAGTCTGCCGCCCGGCTTGAGCCACAGCGGAGCGGACTTGAGGAAATCCTCCAGCGCTCCCAGCTCGTCATTGACCCGAATCCGCAGCGCTTGAAACACCAGCGTGGCCGGATGGCGATGGCTCTTGCGAGGTGAGACTGTTTCCACCACGCGAGCCAGCTCCAGGGTGGTGAGGATCGGCTTGGTGGCGCGCTCCTTCACGATGGCGCGAGCGATGCGGCGGGCGTGGGGCTCCTCGCCATACTCGATGAAAATGCGTTCCAATTCCTCGGCATCGAGCGTGCGAATCAGATCGGCTGCGGTCTCTGGTCCATCAGGGTTCATGCGGAGATCCAGAGGGCCATCGTGCATGAAGGAGAAGCCCTTGGTTGCGTCGTTGAGCTGCCAGGAGGACACCCCGATGTCGGCCAGAATCACATCAAAGGACTCCACCCCGATCTCGCTCAGCAGCTCCGGGAAGCGCCGGAAGTTGCCACGCAGCGCGCAGAATCGACCCGCATGGGCGCGCAGCCGGGAGGTAGCATAGGCGATGGCCACGGGGTCCTGATCGAGTGCGACGACTTGTGCGCCCTTTTGCAGCATCAGTTCGCTATGTCCACCGCCACCGAGAGTGGCATCCAATGCGAAGGTAGCAGGGCCTGGCTGGAGGTAGTGGAGCACTTCCTTACAAAGCACTGGCTCGTGGTAATGAACGAGTTCCGAAGGGCCATCCGGCGCTGGCTCCAGAGGATCCATGCCACCGCCACGATGACCGCCAAAGGCATTGAACCGGCGCTCGTGGTCGGCATCTCCAGAGACTCCCAGCCAGGGCCAGAGGCTGAGCTGGGCAAGCCCTAGTCGCTGGTGCATCCAGCCCGCCCTGGCATTCGTTCCCCAGGCCTGGCCGACGGGCGGCAGAGCCGGTGCGAATGGGTGAGAATGGGCGGTTGCGGAGGGCATAGGATCAGCTATGGGAGAAGCACCTCAACGTCCTAGATTTCGGAGTTGATTGATAGTCAGGTGATCTTAATAGATGGTCGCCAAAGCGGCTGCAATCCAATAATTCCAGTTTAGCGAAAAACTTATTCCCACTACGGCATTGGGGATAAATGGGGAAAAGAAGGTCCCAGACTGAGTTCGTTTGCCGGTGCTGGGCTCTGTCAGCCTCAGCCGGAAAATCCCTTGATGAGAGAGCAAACCGGGACCACCAGAGCGCCTCGTGGCAGGTCGCTCAGTCCTTATGAAAGAGGCTAGGCCACGCGCTCTCATCCTATTATTTCCCCAATTTCCATGTCAGCTTTCGACTCGAAACTCCATGTCCTCATCGCCTGCGGTGGCACGGGCGGGCATCTTTTCCCCGGCATCGCCGTGGGTGAAACGCTCTCCGCGCGCGGCCATGACGTCACCCTGCTGATCAGCGAAAAGAAGATCGACAGCCTCGCCGCCTCTGGGCACTCCGATTTGAAGTTCGAAAAAATGCCCTTCCTGGCCATGCCGCGTCCGTGGTCGCCGAAGATGATCCCCTTCCTGCGCGGCCTGTGGAAAGGCTACAACGACTGCCGCGAAATCATCCGCAAGCATCAAATCAAAGTCGTGCTCGGCATGGGCGGCTTCACCTCGCTCGCCCCGCTCGTCGCTGGTCGCAAAGAAAACTGCCGCACGCTGATCCACGAATCCAACGCCATCCCCGGCAAAGCCAACCGCCTCAACGCCCGCTTCTGCACCTCCGTGCTCACCGGCCTGGAAGCCTGCATCCCGCACTTCAAGCACGACGACGTGCGCTGTGTTGGCACCCCCGTCCGCAGCAGCATGACCAAGGACAGCGGGGAAGACCCGCACGCCTTTTTCAAACTCCAGCCTGACAAGAAAACCCTCCTCATCATGGGCGGCAGCCAGGGCGCGCGCGGCGTCAATCGCGCGGTCGGCCTCGCCCTGAACGAATTATTCGGCATGGGCATTCAGATCCTGCACATCACGGGACCGAATGATTACCAGGAAGTGAAGGACGCGTATGCCAAGCACGCCGACATGCCGCACACGGTCGTCGCCTTCTGCCATCAGATGGAACTCGCGTATCGCGTGGCTGACCTCGCGCTCGCTCGCTCGGGGGCATCCAGCCTCACCGAACTCGCCTACTTCGGCGTGCCCAGCATCCTGGTGCCCTATCCGACAGCCGCTGACGATCACCAAACACGCAACGCCGAGATCTTCTCCAAAGCCGGTGCCGCCATCCTCATGCCGGAGTCGCAACTCAATGCCACAACGCTCGTCGAAGCCGTGGGCTCCATCTTGAGCGATCCGAAGAAAAAAGCAGCCATGGTCAAAGCCGCGAACGCCCTCGCCGTGCGCGACTCCGCTGCGAAGATCGCGAATATCGTGGAGGAGTGCATCTCATGACCCACGCCGTCCTCAGTCTCCTCAAAGAAAGCAAGCATCCCATGCGCATCGACTTGATCGGTGTCGCAGGCTCCGGCATGAGCGGGCTCGCGTGGCTGCTGATGGCACTCGGACACAAGGTCAGCGGCTCGGACAAGGCGACCACGCTGGAGACCGAGCGCTTACAGAAGGCGGGGCTGACGTTCTTCCCACAGCACACGGAGCGCGAGGTCGAGGACTGTGACATGGTCATCTACTCGTCCGCGATCAAGCCCGGCAACGTCGCGTATGAAGCGGCCTACAAACAAGGCATCCCGCTCGTGCGTCGCGCTGAGGCGCTCGCCGCCGTGATGCACAACAAGCAAGGCGTCGTCGTCGCAGGCACACATGGCAAGACAACGACCTCCGCGCTCACCGCGCATGTGCTGCGTCAGGGCGGCAAGAAGCCCTCGCACTACGTCGGCGCGGAGATTCCGATCCTCGGCTCTAACGCGCACTGGGACCCCGAGGGCGAACTCTTCGTAGCCGAAGGGGACGAGAGCGATGGCACGCTGGTGAACTTCCATCCGCAGCACGCAATCATCCTCAACATCGAGCCCGAGCACCTCGACTTCTACGACGGCATCGAGGCGATAAAGGTCGTCTTCCGCCAGCTGCTGTCGCAAACGCCGGGCCTGTGGGTGTATTGCGCCGAGGATCCGGTCGCGACCGAACTCTGCTCCGGCAACGCCAACGGCGTGGGCTACGGCTTCGATCCGAAGCACGACTTTTGCGCACGCATCATCGAGTCGCGTCCATCGCAGACCGAGTTCGAAGTCATCGCCAGCGGCCAGTCGCTGGGCGTCGTGACGCTCGGCATTCCGGGTCGGCACAACGTGCTCAACGCGATGGCCGTCATCGCACTCGCCACGCGTGTCGGCGTCGCCTTTGAAGACATCCAGCGCGCGCTTGCGAGCTTCCGAGGAGCCAAGCGTCGCTTCGACATCCGCTACGGCAGCGAGCAGTTCACGATCATCGACGACTACGGCCATCATCCCACCGAGGTGAAGGCCACGCTCGCCACCGCACGCGCGCTGAATCCGAAGCGCCTGCTATGCCTGTTCCAGCCCCATCGTTTCAGCCGCACGCAGCTCTTGAAGAAGGAGTTCGGCGCGGCCTTCCACGATGTCGATGTGCTCGCCGTGACCGATGTTTATCCAGCCAGCGAGAAGCCACTGCCCGGCGTGAGTGGCGAGACCATCATCGACGAAGTCAAAGCCCTGAGCACCGTCGAATGCCACAGCACGCCCACGATGCTGAAGGCTCGCGATGTGCTCGGCAATATGCTCCGTCCTGGTGATGCGCTCATCACCCTCGGCGCAGGCAATGTGCATGAAGTCGGCACCTGCATCGCACGCGACCTCAAGATCGCCGAGCAACTCATGCGCCTCATCAACGAGCACGGCGGCGGCGTGGTGCGGCTCTACGAACCGATGAGTCTGCACACGACTTTCCGCATTGGCGGTCCCGCGCAGTATTGGATCGAGCCGCGCACCGAAGCTGCGTTCGTCGAGATCGTGCGATTCCTGCGCAGTGCCTCGGTGCCGATTCGCGTGATCGGTCGTGGCTCCAACTTGCTCGTCAAAGATGGCGGCATTCGCGGTGCGGTGATTCATCCAGCGAAGGGCGACATCGAAGACGTGCGCGCGGAAGATGGTCGTGTCTTCGCAGGCGTCGGCGCACGCTTGAAGAAGATCGCCAGCACTGCGCGCAACGCGGGCATCGGTGGACTCGAATGGATGGAAGGCGTGCCTGGCAACCTCGGCGGCGCGTTGCGCATGAATGCGGGCGCGATGGGTGCTGAGATGTTCGATCACGTCGAGAGCATTCGCTTCCTCGATGCCGATGGTCAGATCAAAGAGAAGCCGCTCGCCGACATCGTGCATTACTATCGCAGCGTGCCCGAGTTCGAAGAGCGCTTCGTGCTCTCCGCCTGGCTGCGCGGCAAACCAGCCGACACGGCCAGCATTGATGCTGGTCTGGAAGCCTCGCGCGTGAAGCGCCGCACCTCGCAACCCGTGGGCGCGAGCGCAGGCTGCTGCTTCAAGAACCCCGAACTCTGTGGTGCAGGCAAACTCGTCGATGAACTCGGCCTCAAAGGCAAGCGCGTGGGCAAAGCCGTCGTGTCCGACATCCACGGCAACTTCATCATCAACGAAGGCGGCGCGACCGCGCGCGATGTGCTCGACCTTATTGCCGAGATTCAAGAGATCGCACAACGCGAACGCGGCGTGCAGCTCGAGACCGAAGTCAAAGTCATCGGCGAAGACGCACCTCTGCCGTTGTGATCGCTTGAGCTTATGAGAACGCATGGACATGACCCAACGGTTGCTTGCTGCTCCCTCTCGAATGCCAGGCTTTGTCGCCTTGAAGCGGGCTTTGTTGGGAGGTTCGACGTCCCTCCGGCCTGGCGCCAACTCCGTTGGTTCAGAGTCCTGCAAGGACGAGACAACAAAGCCCAGAGTGAAACCCTGGGTATCTCACCGTTGCGAGTGTCAGCCCTGAAAGGGCGGGACAAACGCACCTCCTCTCGTCTCGCTGTCTCGCGCTTTCAGCGCTTCCATCGGAAGACGGATCAACCCAGGGTTGCGCTCGTTCCTCGCTTACCCTGGGCTGTGTTGTCTTGCCCTTTCAGGGCTCAATTCGGTTTGATCAACACGGTGGTCATGGAGGCCGGAGAGGGCTTATGAGCGCACTGCCTGAATTCGTGTGGCTGAATGGCGATGTGGTGCGCACGAGCGAGGCGCGGCTGTCGCCGTTCGAGCATGGCTTCACCGTGGGCAATGGCGTGTTCGAGACGCTAGCGTTTCGGGACGGTGCGTTCGTCGCGCTGGAGCGGCATCACGTTCGGTTGATTCATTCATGCACAGCGATGGGCTTGCAGGTTCCATCGCTCGAAGTGTTTCGCGCGGGCTTGATCGAGGTGATGAAGGCGAACTCCATGACCGAGGCGCGACTGCGTTTCACCGTGAGTGCAGGCGAGGGACTGCCCGCCACGAATGCCGTCGAAGGCAATGCGACGATGCTGGCCGTGGCGACGCCATTGAAGCCGTGGCCCCCGACCGAGAGCGTGGTGATCGTGCCGTGGACTCGCAACGAGCATGATCCACTCGCAGGCATCAAGAGCACCTCCTATGGCGGCAACGTCCGTGCCCTGGCTCATGCGAAAGCACACGGCTCTGGCGAGGCCATCTTCGCCAATACGCGCGGTCATCTGTGCGAAGGCACGGGTAGCAATGTCTTCGTCGTCCGCGACGGTCGCCTGCTGACGCCGCCCTTGTCCTCGGGTTGTCTGGCAGGTGTCACACGAGCACTGGTGATCGAATCAAGCACCGTCATCGAGCAAGACATCCCCATCGAGTGGTTCGAGCAAGCCAACGAAGCCTTCCTCACCTCCAGCACCCGCGACGTTCATCCGATTGCGGCGATCCATGGCCGAGCCTTGCCCGTCGTGAATGGTGAGGCGACGCAGCGAGCGGCAGTCGCGCTGCGCAAGGCCTTGCTAGGTTGAAATCCTCCAACGGAAAGCCCCTCGCCCGTCCGGCGGCGACCTGCAATATCGAGCGGCAGCATGTTTGGCGAACATGCACCATTGGGAATCACGGATCATGATGCACGGCAGTATCAATCTCACCGCCAACCACTGCCAATGCCCGTCGCTCACCTCTCGTTGGGGCTTCTGCCTCACTACTGATTTTGAAATTGCCCGCCCCGCTGCGTCGCCTAAACTCGCTCCCATGACGCTGACCATGACCATTCCCGACGATCTCTCGTCTGATTTGAACGCAGGGTTCCAGAATCTGGGCCGGACCGCGCTGGAGGCGCTGGCAGCTGAGGCTTATGAAAAGGGTGTCCTCTCGCTGGAGCAGGTTCGGCGGATGCTTGGGTTCGCCTCACGCTGGGAGGCGCAGGATTTTCTTTGCAACCACGGTGTCTGGCCGGGGCATACTGCCGAAGAAATCCTCCAGGATGCCGATACCTCAGCCCGCTTCCGCACCACCTTGTCGTGATCATCATCAGCGACACCTCCGCTCTTTCCTGTCTGGCGGAGCTGGGGGAATTGGATTTGCTTCGCCAGCTCTACGGCACAGTCACCATTACCGCCACGGTCCGGAGTGAGGCGCTTCAGTCAGGTGCCCCAGCGGCCTTGCAAGAATTCGTCGCCCATCCTCGGGCCAGGCGCGGGCCTCCCACGCCCAAAAGCCCAAAAGGCAGCGTCAAACGGGCCGCGTTTGCCCCTGCCGACGCATCGGCTATCACAGATGAGAGCCGTATAGCGCCGCCGACACAGCGGCAGGACCAAACGGGAGGCGTTTGGCCCTGCCCTGGGCTACGATCATTCAGGCCTTTGGCCTGTAGTCTTCGTGACAAAGGGATGAGCCCATTTGCACTCACCCCAACGTCACCTAGCCGTTCATCAGCATCGGCAGCAGCCAGTCGCGCAGGACGTCATCAACAAGCTGGATGAACTGATCCACTCGCTGCGGAGGTGACGAAGGGCGTTGGTCCAGGACGGCCTTGGGTTGGCTGAAGGTCTTGAAAGTCGTATTCAAGCCGTTTCATTGACTTTCAATGGCCGAGAGACTGCGCACCGAGAACAATGCGTTCTTCCATGCACAATCGGAGCATTGCACCCGGCACAACGATTCTGGCCCAAATCCAGAGCAGCACGCCTAGCTGGTTGCAACTCGGGCCGGAATGTCATCCAGGCAAACAAGCTAAAGGGCCAGCCAATGAGAAGAACCCAAAGCGCTACTAGACCACCGTCCTTCCCTCGCGCTTCGGCATCGGTATATACCCAGCGGAGGGTCGAGATGAGAAGTCCGACCAACAATGTAAGCGCGACGACACCAGTGATACCTGAACTGCCCAATGACGTCATGATCCGAAAAATAGTGCTCATCGTGTCAATGCGAAGCGTGGTTGACTAACTATCTAGCTGGCTTCTGGGTTGGGCGAACGTCGAGGTGTGACAACGGCTACCGGGTGTGCCCCTCCGATTTAGGTTGAGGTTTGTCGCGCCCCTTAGAATCCAACTCGGATTGGGTAGTGGATTGTCCATCGCCGACTTGTTCGCCGTTGTCTTTTGGTGAACGCACCCAGTCCGTCTGGTCTGAAGAGAGCTTCAGTCGCACGGGCGCAGGGTATCCGTGGGCAACTTCGAACACCTTTGAAGCTACGAGCTGGCAAGTGTGGCGATCAGATCGAGGGACGTTGAAGCAAATAGATTCAGTTGCAGCGATGGCCTTGGATTGTTGTTCGTATACCGACCGGAAGTGGTATGGATCAAATCCACCATCGCTGAGATATTGCCAAAGCGCCCTAGCACGGGTGGGTTCGATAAAGTGCCGTCTCGTCGCACCATCAAGGGCAGGGATTTCCGTCACGATGTTCCACACATGGTCCGGTTCAAATTCCTTGGTTTGGTCGATGTAGCTCGGAACATCGAAGTAAATCCAGTCGGAATACATAATGCCGAACTGCACGTAATTTTGGTTCTCGGGGTCCTCAGCAATCACGTAAGCGCCCTCGCGATTATCAGCATCTAGAAGAGCTAGAGCGTCAGAGATATTTCCATACGTAGGCGTTCGGGTATGAGACGTCTTCTCCTGACATCCGAAGAGACACGGCAATATTGCGAGAAGTGCGAAGCTCTTCATTCTGGGGCGGAACAGTTTGAGCTTTTAACAGAAAAGTGGGTTTGAGCGCAACGCTATCTTTATCAAGGATGTTGCTTCACCACGCGCTTCCGAGGTCACGCGAGCGTCGGGGGCCGCACGGAGGTGAATCGCTCGAAGGATGACGCGGCGGCAGGGCGTGCGTGCGGAGGCTTGGGCGGCTGAGAAGGTGGGCGGGGCGTAACGAACTGTGTTGCAAGACTGCCCGCACCGCGCATTTACCTTTTCCCATGCCTGACACCCCCAAGCACACGAACGCGCTCATCCACGAGAAGTCGCCCTACCTGCTCCAGCACGCCCACAATCCGGTGAACTGGCTGCCGTGGGGTGAAGCGGCTTTTGAGAAGGCTCGCACCGAGGACAAGCCGATCCTGCTCTCGTCCGGTTACTCGACCTGCCACTGGTGCCATGTGATGGAGCATGAGTCGTTTGAGAACGAGGAGATCGCGGCGGTGATGAACGAAGGCTTTGTCTGCATCAAGCTCGACCGCGAAGAGCGCCCCGACATTGACCTCACCTACATGACCTATGTGCAGGCAGCGACAGGGCACGGCGGCTGGCCGATGAACGTGTTTCTCACGCCCGAGCTGAAGCCGTTCTACGGCGGCACTTACTACCCGCCGGTGACGAAGGGTCGCATCGGATGGAAGGATCTGCTGGGCGAGATTTCGAAGATCTGGAAGGAAGATCATGCCGGTGTGATGGAGCGCGCGCGCAACTCGATCGACAAGCTGCAAGCGCATCTGGAAAGCGAGCACAGCACTGCGGGCGAAGCCGAACTCACGCCTGTGCTGGACAAGGCCTACAACGATCTGAGCGGCAGCTTCGACTATCACGAGGGCGGCTTCAGCAGCTCGCCGAAGTTCCCGCGCCCGACCGTTCTCAACGTTCTCTTCCGCCTGCACAAGCACTACGCGAAGAGCGATGAATCGCAGTCGTCCTGGGCGCTGGAGATGGCCTTGCGCACGTTGCGCGCGATGGCGAATGGGGGGCTGCGCGACCATCTCGGCGGCGGCTTCCATCGTTACTCCGTCGATGGCTACTGGCATGTGCCGCATTACGAGAAGATGCTCTATGATCAGGCCCAGCTCTTGAGCGCGTATGCAGAAGGCTATCAGCTCAGCGGCTCCGAGTTTCATGCGCAGATCGCGCGACAGATCATCGAGTATGTGAAGCGCGACCTCACGCATCCTGACGGTGGCTTTTACTCCGCCGAGGATGCCGACAGCTTCGCTGCCGCAGAGTCTGATCACAAAACGGAAGGCGCGTTCTACGTGTGGAAGGCGGCGGAGATTGATGAGATTCTCGGCGCTCGTGAAGGCAGCATCTTCCGCTATGCCTATGGCGCTCGCAAAGATGGCAACGCCCGCCCCGAGAGCGATCCGCAGGGCGAGCTGAAGGGGCTCAACACCTTGTTCCGCGCCTTCACGGCGAAGAAGACGGCGGAGTATTTCAAGCTCACGCCGGAGGAAGTCGATGCACTGCTCAAGGCGGGTCGCGAGAAGCTGCTCGAAGCCCGCAACAAGCGCCCGCGTCCGCACCTGGACGACAAGGTGATCACCGCGTGGAACGGCCTCATGATTGCCGGACTCGCGAAGGCGGGAGCCGTGCTCGGTGAGGCGAGTGCGCTCACGCTCGCGGAGCGCGCCGCCCAGTTCCTGCACGACAAACTCTGCCGCGAACCGGGCAAGGGCTTGCTGCGCAGCTGGCGCGATGGCGAGGCGAAGATCGGTGCCTTTGCCATCGACTACGCCTGCCTCATCCACGGGCTAATCGAACTGCATCAGGCGACACTGAACGTGCGCTGGCTCCAGTGGGCTGAGGCACTGCAAGGCGAACTCGAGACGCAGTTCGGCGACAAGGAGCACGGCGGTTACTTCAGCACGCACACGGACAAGCCGGACAGCATCATGCGCATCAAGGAGGACTACGATGGTGCCGAGCCGTCGCCGAACTCGCTCGCCTCGCTGAACCTTGTCCGCCTCGCCGCGCTGACCGCGAACGAGTCGTATCACGAGCAGGCGAAGAAGCTGCTGA
>CAUJJC010000203.1 GCA_963204975.1 Verrucomicrobiota bacterium
CTTCCGTTCACGAGCCAGTTTGTGGAACGCCACCACAGCCCCCATCATCAGGAAATACTCAGAGTGGTAAGATCGGTTGATCATCCAGCCTGATACGCAAAAGCCAACGATCAGGGCAAAAATCACCCCCCTTGCACGCTCGAGAACATCTGAGGATGTTCGCATGGTAAGAAGGGATCGAAGTGCGCAACCAATAACCGCGAGATAGAGAAAGAGCCCCACGGGCCCCTGGTCTGCACCGACTTGGACGAAGGAACTGTGCGTGGATTTTTCGACTTCCTCACCTTCCCACGGAATGATCGCCTGGAAACGGTTCCACCCTGCGGGAGGCCCAAATTTATACAACGATCTGGCAGCATCAAAGGCAAGGGCTCTCCCCATGATACCCTCGTCGAGTTGCATCGCGGTGGTGTCTGCCATTCGCGGCAGAGCCGAAGTGGCTGCCGAGCCGCCAATGAACAACAGACAGCCCACAATGATCTGCACAAGGAATGAGCGCCCAATCATGAGTGCCGCCACAATCGCTGCTGCGGAACTCATGTAGGCCCCCTTGGACTCTGTGGCGACCACACTTTGTCCGATCATCATGAACATTGGAATGGCAAGCACCTTCGCTCCGATGTCCCTGCGGAAGACTAATGCAAAAAACACCAGTGGGAAAGCCGTGGCCGCCGTATGCCCCATCGCGTTGGGGTTGTTCAGCAGGTAGGTATTGAGGCAAAGGCGGCCAAGGTTCCTGTCAACGTAGTCTCTCGCCTTGGTGATATCGATGCCCATGTCGGTCAGCACACCAATCACACACATCAAGGTCACGCAGCCTGCCCACCACAAAAAATACTTGTCCAACCGCTCCTCTGTATTCAGCGCCTGGCTGGTCAGGAAAAAGAAGCCTACCACAGGAAACACTGCCGAAAATGCCTCGTCCCAGACCGGATCTAGATAAACCCCGTGAAGCACATAGGCGATCATCACCCATTCGTGCGGTGTGCTCATCCACCGCCAGCGAGGCACCCGACGCTCACGACTAATGAGGCCCACAACGCCCATCGCGATGATGGGCTTGATCACATTCAGACCCTCTAATCCGGGCACCCAGTCCTGTGGGCGAACGAAGTAGAGGACAAGAAAGAGAATGGCCGCGAGGAACTCCATGAAGGGAAAACTGGTCTGCTAATCGCCTTCGACGCTCAGAGTTGAACCGCCGATTCAGGCGGCATCAGTTTGCGCATGGCTCGGGGTTCCGCCATCGAATCCTGTCATTGGCTGCGGAATCGTTGGCTCGGCAGGGGCTTTTGCGTGCGTGGCTCCACGCAAAATGATCCTCACCGTGTCCAGGAGGATGAAGAGATCCAGCGCCAGGCTCATGTGTTTCAGGTAATAGAGATCATACTGGAGCTTTCGGCGCGCATCATCCACCGTCTCGCCATAGGGGAAGCATACCTGTGCCCAGCCCGTGAGGCCTGGCTGGAGATGGAGGCGCTCCCGATAATGGGGAATAGCCTGCTCCAGCTCGGTGATGAACTCAGGCCTTTCGGGCCGCGGACCGACGAACGACATCTCTCCGCGCAGGATGTTGATCAACTGTGGGATCTCATCAATGCGATACTTCCGCAGGATTCGCCCCCACCACATCACCCGGTTGTCACCTTTGCGCGACCACTGGGGACCATCGGCTTCAGCATCAAGCCTCATCGAACGGAGCTTCAAGACGACAAAATCCCTTCCATGCCGTCCTCTTCGGGTCTGCCGGAAGAGCACGGGCCCAGGTGAATTCAGTTTGATCAAGGCCATGCCCAGAAGGCACACCGGCCCCAAAAGAACCAGCAAACTGAGGGACACGATGATATCGAACGCCCGCTTCAGCTTCCGAATGTAAATCATACGCGGCATGGAACTCGCCTGAAGCAGCCACCCTCCATCAATCAGGTCCACTGGAGCCATTTGATAGAATTCTTCGAACGCATCCATCAGCGTCATCACCGAGAGCCCTTGATACCTCAGCCCGCGAATCACGGAGGAGACCTCGGGAGCCACCGCATAGGCAGGGCGAACGATCAAATCATCAATCACTTCCATGGCGGAATCCCCTTCCAAAACGTCCAGATCACCGAGGACGGTCAAGCCCTGGACGACCTCAGGGCGCACCCCTTTCCCCAAGACAACTCCCACAAACTTCGCGTGGGGCTTCTCAAAGGCGGCCAGCCTCCGTGCTGCCTGAGCGTCCTCATCATTGAGGATGAGCACCGCCAACCGCAAGGGCGAACTCCTGGCCCGCAGCCGAATGAACTCATGATGAGCCCACACCATCACCATCGTCATCACCGAGGCCCATCCCATCACCCCGCGTCCGATTCGTGCTGAGAAGTTGAGGGACCCATACGCCAGCGCGAGACAAATCATGATCAGGAAGGCCACCAGAAGCAGTGAATACCGGCGGACCGTGGAGTAATGAAAGCTCTCCTCTGTGTAGAGACCCAGTATGTAAATGGCTACTGGAAGCAGCAGCGCCCCCACGGCAATGGATGGCAGATAGAGGCCCAGCTTGAGCGGCCACCACTCATCAAAGCGGATCACCGCAGCGGCGTAAAAGCTCACGATCACCAACATCATGTCGATGGTGAATCGCTGCCCGACACCGCTCCAGTGGCGGCTCTGATTTCCATAAATGCTCATCGAATACTTACTAAAGGTCCTGACATCAATTCTTTGCCTCAGTCAAACTGAAGCACCGCAGCGGACAAACGCGAGGACCAAGAACCAAGGTAGCACGACGCGTTCCAAATAACGGGGCATCGACGTTCGCACGAACAATTCCAGCCAGCAACCAAGGATGTCCCAACTTTTGCATTTGGCGTCCACTCATTTGGCAAAATGTTCGTCACATGCCCAAGGAACATCCTTGCAGGCACGTCCTGAACGGCGGACAATCGCCACTCTCATGCCTTCAGATCACGATTCGGACTCCCTCTCCCATCTGCCCCGAGCCGATGATGAAGTGCGTGCCAAGAAAGACCTGTGGGCCGCAGCCAAGGAGGCCGCTCAAGCTCGACGCCAGCCCCAGCCAGCCGCCGTGCCAGCGCCAGCTCAGCCTCCCCCCCCGCGCCTCAAACGCCGAATCAAGATCCGCAAACCTCTGCCAGCCACAGCAGTTGAGGTGCAGGAAGAGCCAACTTCCTTCGAAACGGCCCCCAAAGAGCAAGACGAACTCCCCGACGATTTCGCCGCCGTTGAGGAACAGCCCTCGCCGCCTGAATCGGACGAACCAGCACCTGCCCCCCCATCCGACGCTATTCCCGCCAAGGACGAGCTGGCACCGCAGCCCCCCAGGGCACCGGCTTCGGGCAGCGAACCTTACAAGCCTACGCCCAAAGGTGAATCTGAGTCTCTTTCGGCCCCTCCAGGCCCCATCATTCCTCACCTGGAGGACATGCCGCTCTCGCCCCAGGAGAAGTTCCGGCGCACCTGGGAGAACATCGGCGGACGCTACTTGACGATGAGCGTGCTGATCCATCTCGGCATCATCCTCTTCGCCGGTCTCGTCTATTTCACTTACACCAATGACGAGCGGATCGACTTCATGCCCGGCGGCGGCACCCAGCAAGGCGAGGCCGCCTCTCAGTCCTTAGAAAACCAAGTCACACGCAAGAAGTCCCGCTGGCTTCAAAAAGTGCCCATGCAGCGAGTCGCTGTGGAGAAATCCATGTCAGCCATCAGCCTGCCGGACGCCATGCCCGACCTGCTGGATATTCCCGTGGCCAGTGACATCATGGACGCGGGCAAGCTCGGCAGCCTCGGCTTTGGCAAGGCTGGAGCGGGCGGTGGCTTCGGCAACGGCATTGGCATCGGTGGCAAGTCGGGCGTCACTTTTACTCCGCTGTCGATGTTTGGTAAAAAGATCGTCGGCCGCCGCATCCTTGTCGTTCTCGATGTCTCCAGGTCGATGACTTCCTACCTGGAGGCCGTGGTGAAGGAACTGGACCGCGTGGCCCCTGGCAGCCCCGTGATTCTCTACTGCGGTTGCGGACTCAAGAAACCCGAAGAGGTGGTGATGGAACGCGTGGGACGCACCCAGCACCAGCATTTCGAAGTCTATTGGCGCATCTGGCAGGGCGAAATCATCATGACGTCCTCAGAGAAAGTGGACCCCGACCGGGTCAAATTCGACCGCAAGATCCCCGTCTCGCAGCCCGACGTGTTTCGTTTCTTCGCCCGGCGAAACCAGACCTACTTCGTTTACGATCACACCCTCGACTACACCTGGATCGCCCTCCTGAGCGAACAGGCCCGCAATGCCGATGCGCTCTACTGGTTCTCAGATTTCCAAGATCCCGTCGATGCCTACCAGCTCAAAACCGTCCTCGACAACCTGCTCGTCCGCCGCCAGCGCCTTTATATTCATCCCCAGGAGCATGGCAGTTATTTCAAAGACGTGGTGGAACAACTTGTGGTCCCCTCCGGCGGAGATGTGATTGAGCCCGACGAGGGCAAGAAAGGCAAGCGATAGCCCGGCTGCCGGTGCCCTCCCCCACGATACCGGACCTTGGAAGCCAAAGGCTAGCCGCCGCCAACGCACGCCATCCTCGCCTATCGGTCCACCACCAGTCCGCCTTTCCTCAGTAAGCCCGGCAGTTCTCACAACCCTAAATTTTGCTGGATTTCGCCCTCTGAGGCGGCAGAGTCCGCGCCCTCCCGTCCCGAACTAACAACCTGTAACACGACCATTCTATGTCCGAGCAAAGCTGCCATACCACTCCTCGTTGTGACTGGGCCTACGCCCACCTGATTCTCCGCCTCTGGGTCGGGCTTCGCCTCCTGATGGCCGGCCTGGACAAGATGCGCCAGAAAGGAGGTGACGGTTTCGGCTTTGAGTGGATCGAGGCCAGCATGAAACCCATCGTCGAGAACATGGCCCAGTATGCCCTGCTCCCCGGCTTCATGCTCAAGCCCTACGCCCTGGTGTTGCCCTACGCCCTGCTGATCACCGGCGTCTGGTGCATCCTCGGCATCTGCAATCGCATCGGCCTGCTACTCGGCGGCTTGGTGTTCGTGTCTCTCAGCTTTGGCCTCATGGCCCTTCCCGATGACGATCAGGCCGTGTTCCGCGGTATCGAAGTCGCCCTCACCGCACTGGCCCTCATGACCAGCGCTCACAACCAGTTCTCGCTCGACGGCCTGCTCTTCCGCAAGAAAGGCGGCTGCTGCGCCCACAAGTCCGCCGAATAAGCGGATCGCTTCGCAACCCTCCTGCGTTCTAAACCAGGACAACTCCATGTCTTCCATCATGACCGAAGCAACTACTTCCCCCACCTCGACGTCCGGCCTGAGCCACTTCATGGATCGCCGGAACTTCATCCGCACCAGCGTCCTCACCGGCACGGGTGTTTACCTCGCCACTAGCAAGAGCGCAGTCGCTCAGCAGACCTCCACCGAGCGTGTGCTCAAGGTGGGTCTCGTCGGCTGCGGTGCCCAAGGCGAGCGCCTCCTGGGTGCATCCAAGGACATCCCTGGCATTCAGTTCACCTCCGTGTGCGACATCTTCCCGATGAAGCGCCGGGGCATCGCTGCCCGCGTCAAATACGCCTACGGTTCGGTCGTCGAATACACCGACTTCGAAGAGATGTTGGCGAAGGAGAAGGACCTCGACTGCGTGCTCATCGCCGTGCCCGATTTCCTTCATGCACCGTTCACCCGTCTGGCCCTCCAGGCAGGCAAGGCCGTCTATTGTGAGAAGATGATGGCCCACACTATCGACGCAGCCCGCGACATGGTGAAATCCCAGCGCGAGACCGGCGGACTCCTCCAGATCGGCCACCAGCGTCACAGCAATCCGCGTTACATCAATGTGCGCGAGAACATCCTTCAAAAGAATCAACTCCTGGGCCGAGTGACGCACATGTATGGTCAGTGGAACCGTGGCGTTTCCGCCTCCGTTCCTTTGGAGGTCAAAAAGGGCACGGAACTCGATTCCGCTACCTTGACCAAGTATGGCTACGACAACATGGAGCAGTTCCTCAACTGGCGCTTCTTCTCCAAGTATGCAGCAGGCCCCATCTCCGATCTCGGCGCTCACCAGATTGACATGTTCAACTGGTTCTTCTCCGAGAAAGGCAAGCCCCTCGTCACCCCCGTCTCCGTCATCGCCACTGGTGGCACCGACTACTACGATGGTCGCGACGGACGTGCTAAATTCGAGCTGCCTGACAATGTCATGGCCATGTATGAATATGCTGGCACTGAAGGCACCCGACGCGCCTACTACCAGGTGCTCACCACCACCGGCAGCCAGGGCTACTATGAGAAGCTCATGGGCATCGAAGGATCACTCCTCATCTCCGAAAGCCCCACCTCCAACAGCATTTACAAGGAGCCCAACGCCACCAAGCGCTGGGACCCTCTCGCCGAAGGTGAGAACCCGGTGCTCGCCCGCTCGGCGCTCTCCGTTCACAACAAGCTCTGGGAGAAACCCAAGCCCTGGTATCGCGCACCGAAGTGGATGGACGTGAAGACCGACTCCCGCGAGTCCAAGGCCCTCGAAGCCTGGGAACTCGGAGCCGTCGCCCCCGGCCTGCCTCACCACTACCATCTGGTCAATTTCTTCGACTGCGCCCGCAGGAAGGACATTGCCGGCCTGAATTGCCCGGTCGAGGACGCCTTCCGCTCCTGCGTCACCGTGCTGAAGTGCTACGAGTCCATGAAGACCGGAGCCAAGTATGTCTTCAAGCCTGAAGACTTCACCGTCTAATCCCACCCCCAGACCCCATCCTATGATGAACAACACCAAAAACGCACTCCTCGGCACCAGCCTCATCGCTGTCGCCGCCCTCGCGCTCAGCTCCTGCGGCAAGTCCGACAGCAAAGGCGGCGCAGAAGCCTCGCCTTCCGCCAGCGCAGCCCCCGCCGCTCCTGCCGGTGACCTGGAAGAAATCAAGCCCACCTTCCCGAAGCCCATGTTCGTCGGCACGCCTGTGCCCGCCGAGCCCCTGCCTAACCTCGAGAAGCCCCATGATCCCATCCTGAGCTTCAAGGCACCGAAGGGCACCACCAACGTGGCGCTCAAGAAGAAGGTCACCAGTTCCGACCCCGCACCCGTCATCCCCGGCCCTGACGCGCTCACCCTCATCACCGATGGCGACGCTGATAGCTCCGATGGTTGCTTCGTCGAACTCGCTCCTGAACCCCAGTGGATTCAGATCGACCTCGAAGGTTCCTTCAACATCCACCAGATCCTCGCTTGGCACTTCCATCGTCAGGCCGTGATCGTGAAGGGCGTGGTCGTCCAGATCTCCGACGATCCTGAGTTCAAGGCCGGTGTGACCACCGTCTATAACTCGGACATCGACGACGCTTGCAAGCAAGGCAAGGGCAGCGACGCCGCCTGGATCCAGACCAACCACGGCCGCCTCTTCGACGGCAAGGGCACCAAGGGCCGCTATGTGCGTCTCTGGTCCAACGGCAGCACGATGGACGACTTCAATCGTTACATCGAAGTGGCCGTGTATGCCACGCCAGCCAAGTAAGCTAACAGGCTAACGCCGCCAAACTCCAACCGCTGTCCACCTCGTGTGGGCAGCGGTTTTTTTGTTGGTCAGTGCCCCGGCGACTGCACCCTGGCCCAACGCTTCGCCTTGAACTCAAAGCGTGGTAACGACTCCACCACACGGACGGGAATGCGCATCGAAAACGTGTCCCTCAGTCGAGCTTCCAACTGCCGCACAAGATCGGGAGCCGCAGAAGGTGCGAGTTCCACCAGGAGATCGAGTTCATCCATGGCATCGACTTTCTTCTGCTCGATCTGGAATTCCGCAATACCGTCGAACTCCCGCACCACTCGCTCAACGGCACTCGGATAGATATTCACCCCTCGGATGACAACCATCTCATCCACCCGGCCCAGGACTCCGCCGTCCAGGCAGAGCCGCCCATCGACGCAGCGCTTCTGCACCCAATCGCCCGTGCGATAACGAATGAGCGGACAAGCCACTCGATTCAGCGTCGTCAGCACGAGTTCACCACACTCACCGTCGGCCACCTCGCGCCCTTCGGCATCGATCACCTCGGCGAAATACGCTTCCTCAATCACCTGGAGCAAGCCTGGAGCCGACGAGGTCTCGAAGCTCACCGGTCCCACCTCGGTCATGCCATGATGATCGAAGACGCGGGCATTCCACAGCTTCTCAATGCGATCCCGCACACCAGGCACATTGCCGCCGGGTTCACCCGCGACGATCACCTTTCGCACCGCGAGCTGATCCAGCGAGACGCCAGAGGCTGCACCGATGCTCTCGCCGAGTCGCAGGGCATACGTAGGCGTGCAGCACAGAACCGTCGCCTGATACCTGGCCATGGCCTCCAGCCGAGCCTGGCTGGACAAGCCGCCGCCAGGGATGATGAGGTAATTGTTGGCCGCTGCCTCGAACGCCGTCCAGAAGCCCAGGAAAGGACCGAACGAGAAGGCAAAGAACAGCCGGTCCTCGCCGGGCCGGAGGTCGGCACCCCGATACACAAATCGCCAGCACTCGAGCATCGCCTCCCAGCTCTCCGGCGTGTCGATCCATGCCATCGGCTGGCCGGTGCTGGTGCCGCTCGTCTGGCAGAAGCGTGTGTAACTTTCCAGTGGCTCCGTCAAAGCGGACCCAAACGGACGATGCGCGAGGTGATCGGCCAGCAGGTCGGCCTTGGTCGTGAACGGGATCGAGGCGAGCCCTCGAAGGCAGGACTCCGCATCATCGAGTCCCGCAGCGCGAAGACGACGAGCGTTGAAATTGTCCGTCACCAGCACGCGCTGAAAAAGGGCGTGGAGCTTGGTTCTCGCCGCCTCGGAGCACATGGGATCGAACAATTGGATTACTTCGCAGCAGGAGCAGCCGCTGTTGGCTTGGCACCACCACCCGTGTTCGAAGGCGCGAACTTGGCCACCAGGAAACCACCCGTCGCTGCGAGCACGATACCGAGGAAGAACTGGATGGGGATCGCCTTGAAGCCACCGGCAGGCGGAGCCTTCAGCATGGCCACGATCGAGTTCACGATCGGCGCACCCGCGAAGACGATGGGCATCACAGCACCTGCGGCTGCGGCTTTGTAGATTGGGCCAGCGGCACCGAGGGACATCACGAGTGTGAAGGCACCGAGCGCTCCGGCCAGGCCTGCGATCAGGCTCCAGTTAATGCCTGCACTCGTGAACTCAAAGCTCGATCCCCGGACCTTCAGCACCGCGAGAGCGATCACGCCTGTGATCATGTAGGCGATGCACACCATCAGGAAGGCCTTGAGGCCTGCATTGGCACCCTCGGGTCCAGGAGGCGTCACGCCTGGCATGTAGCCGCGACCGAGATGAAGCAGCACGCCATACACGCCCCAGAAAAAGACGGTCATCAATGCATAGTGGATCCAGGAGAAGTTCATGAGGGTAGGATGGAGGTGTGGGGTTGGTGGAGTGAAATATTAGCGTGGAGGACGGGCAAGCATTTCGGCGGAGGCCGCTTCTATCTTGCTCCGAATGCGGTCAGGAATGGACACCGCTTTCATCTTACCGGAGTCGGGGTCTTTCCGCACGCAGGCAACGGTCAGCCGGCCTTCGCCTGCGAGCGTGCCATCGAGATGCCAGAGCCTGATCAGGTGACGGATGACTTTGTCCCTCACCTCTTCGACGAGCAGTTCAACGCGGAACTCCTCTTCAAACTTCAGCGGAGCCATGTAGTCGCAGCTCGCGTGGACTCGAGGCCACGCCACCTTGTCGTCGCCGTGCTCAAAGATGCTCATGCCCAGCGACCGGAAAAACGCATGCTCCACGCGCTCCATGTAGCGGAAAAAGTTCGAGAAGTGAACGATGCCAGCCATGTCAGTTTCGGAAAACTGAACGCGCTCGGTGATCTCAAATCGGCAGGCCATGGTGGAGGGGCGCAAGGATGAAGGGCGAGGGATGAATGGCAAACGACTTGTTGGTTTTCCAAGATGCCCGGCTTCCTTGCGTCGTATCTCTTCAGGAACCAACCATCAGCCATGACAGCTCAACTCCTCATCATCGGATTCTGCCTCCTCTGGGTGCTCATGTGTGGCCGCATGTGGTGGATGATCGATATAAAGAACGTCTGGCAGCGCCGCGCCATCGCCATCGGAGCAGGCCTGGGTGCCGCGATGTTTTACCTCATCGGCACCATGGTCTGGTCCTCCGTGCAGCCGAAGCAGGAAGTCAACGTGCCCGCCTCTGGTGAGGAGGTGCGCATCAGCCCTCGCACGAACAACTAGCGCGGCAAGCCTTCACCACGGGGCCGAAGCATTGCCTTTCAGCACTTCGAACGCCGCTCCGAGATGTGCCGCCACATCGGAGGCAGCCAGTGATTCCATCGAGCACGCACCGCTGCTGATCGCGATCTCGGCAGCTCGCCCAAGCAGCCAGCTGCCAGCACTCGCCGCATCGTGAAGACTCAGCCGCTGGGCCACCAGTGCTGCGGTCAAACCGGTGAGCACATCCCCCATCCCACCACTGGCCATGCCGGGCGAACCGGTCGTGTTGTATCGAGTCGCGTGCTGCGCCGTCGCGATCACCGTGCGTGAGCCTTTGAGCAACAAGGTCACATCGTGGTGTGCAGCAAAGGCTTCCGCCTGACCTCGACGATCGAACGACAACCAATCGCCGTGCTCGGCAAGCAACCGTTTCATCTCGCCCGGATGCGGCGTGAGCAATCGAGGTCCATGGAACCTGCCAATGCCATGCCGCGCGAGTGCATTGATCGCATCTGCATCCACCACCACCGGCTGCGAGGCATCGTGAACAATCTCCAGGACAGCCCCATCATGATCCGCTCCCAAACCGGGCCCCACAGCGATGACGTCGAAACCATTCATCGCCTCGGCATAATCATCCACAGGCCGCACCATCACTTCTGGAGGCACTTTCATCGCGAGCAGATCGTAGTCCCGCTCCATCGCCAGCAAGGTGATGAGCCCCGCCCCACCACGCAGCGCACCCAACGATGCGAGCACTGCTGCACCAAGGTAGCCGCGCGATCCAGCAACGAGCGCGACACGCCCGGCTTGTCCCTTGTGCATGTCAAAGCTGCGCCTTGGCATCAGCGGGCGAAGCAACTCAGGCGTCACGATCTCGACCTCTGCATCGGCATCCACACGCAGTTCGTCGAGTGGCACCAAAGCAAGCCGTCCAACGTGGTGCGTCGCCGCATCGGCCAACAGTCCCACCTTCACCTGCGCCACGGTCGCCGTGACATCCGCCACCACGGCATCCTCGCCCGGCACGCCTGTGTCGCCATCAAGGCCCGAAGGAATGTCCATCGCGATCGTCGTGGCATGAAGCTCTGAACGCAGCGCATTCATCTCCGCCGCCAGCTCGCGCAGCGTCCCTTTCATCGCCCCTGTTGCACCAATGCCAAGCAGCCCATCCAGCAAGACCATCGGCCCGCGTGCATGAGATGCGGGAGCGCCCGAGTCCCAACGCTGCACCAAAGGCTGAAGCATCTCCCAGTGCTCGCGCGGCAGTTCCTTGAACTGATCGGGCTCGCACGACAGACGCGCCGCCAACTGCCAGCCATGCCGACTCAGCTCGCGACCTGCCACCAGTGCATCGCCCGCATTGTTGCCCTTGCCCAGGTAAAGCACCGCAGTCCCTGATCGGGGAAAAAACCGCCTAACAACATCCGCAATGCCAACACCCGCCTGCTCCATCAAATCGCGAGCGCTCACACCTCGCGCAAACGCGGCGGCTTCGAGTTGCTGCATCTGCTGGCAGGTCACGGGCATGGCAGATGCACACTACGGCATCGGCTCGAACACGCCAGCAGGACGCTTGCCCGTGCCCTGGCGCTTCGTGAGCGAATCTCCCAGTTCAGCACGCATCTGCTCGGCGTAACCTTCGAGTTTCGCCAGGATGTCGGGATGCTGCGCGGACACGTCATTGCTTTCACCGAGGTCCGAATCCATGCGATAAAGTTCGGCCTTCTCGATGGGCGTCGGCTTGTAGAGACCCGGTGTGCCGCCCGCGCCCGTGGTGCCGCCTTTGATGGCACGATACGTGTGCGGAAGCTGGAGCTTCCACTGCCCATCGGCGCTCATGATGGCCTGGAGTTGATTCTGCTCGTAATAGAAGGCGTAGAATTCGTGTGGGCTCTTCGCTCCCGACTGACCTGTGATCATCGGCGTGATGTCCCTTCCGTCGATCTTGTGGTCCGGCAGCTTCGCACCCACGAGGTTCGCGAGTGTGGGGAAGAGGTCGATGGTCATCATCATGCGGTCATCGGTTGCACCCGCAGGAATGTGGCCTGGCCACTGCATGAGGCAGGGCACGCGCACGCCGCCCTCCCAGCACGAGCCCTTGCCTTCACGGAAGGGTGCAGCAGAGCCTGCATGATCGCCATAGACCAGCCAGGGGCCGTTATCGGAAGTGAAGACGACCAACGTGTTGTCTCGCACACCATTACGTTTCAGGGCAGACATCACTTCGCCCACGGACCAGTCGATCTCCTCGATCACATCACCGAAGAGCCCGCGCTCGGTCTTGCCCTTGAACTTGTCGCTCACAAAGAGCGGCACATGGCACATGTTGTGAGCGAGGTAGAGGAAGAAGGGCTTGTCCTTGCTGCGATCAATGAAACTCACCGCACGCTCCGTGTATTGAGTGGTGAGCTGCGTCTGATCTTCGGGCGTGACATCGGCGTCGATGATCTTCTCACCATCATACATCGGCAGCCTCGGGTAGCCGCCACGCTTGCCTTTCTTGCCCGCCTTCTCAGCCGCGATCTGCGCTGGGTGGAAGGGCCACATGTCATTCGAATACGGGATGCCCAGGTATTCATCGAAGCCGTGCCGCGTGGGCAGGAATTGGGGACGATCACCGAGGTGCCATTTGCCCACCGCAGCCGTCGCATAGCCCTTCTGCTTCATCAGCCCACCCAGCGTCATTTCTTTGTCGGAGATGCCCGTCTTCGATCCGGGTCCGAGTGCGCCATGAATGCCGATGCGATTCGGATAGCATCCGGTCAGCAAGGCCGTGCGCGACGCGGAGCATACGGGCTGGGCCACATGGAAGTTCGTGAACTTGGTGCCATCCTTCGCCATCTGGTCGAGGTTCGGCGTCTTGTAGCCCTTGGCTCCGAAGGGACCGATGTCGGCATAGCCCATGTCGTCGATGAAGATGATGACAACATTCGGCGTGGTCGCCGCACCGGCTGTCAGGCTGACCGTGAGTGCGAGGAGGAGGGTTGGGAGGAACTTCATGGCAAAGTGGAAAGTGGAAACGATGCGGGGAGAACGGAGACCGATGCGGGGTGTTTCCAATTACCAGCCTCCATTTCAGTTTTCAGCTTTCGGATTTCCCATTTCCCCATGATGCTGTGCCCATGTCTGATCCTCGCAAAGCCACCTCAGCCCAGCGTCTGCGCCATCGCACGATCGCCCAGTGGCGCGGCGTGGAGGACGGGCCTCTCATTGACATCCCTGCCAAAGACATCAGCGACGTGCTGACGAAGTTGATGAAGGACCTCCGGCTGACGGATCGGATGCAGCTTGATCATGTGGTGAATGCCTGGCGTGCAGCAGCGGGTGATTTCATCGCCAAACACTCCGTGCCCGAGAACGTGCAACGCGGGGTGCTCACCGTGAAGGTCGGCCAGTCGTCCGTGCATCACGCGCTGATGATGGAGAAGCCTGTGCTCCTGAGAAAGCTGAACGAGGCGCTGGGCAAAGGGAAGATCAAAGACATCCGCTTCCGTCATGGCTGAGAGATCGTTGCAAGCTCCCTGGCCAGACAAGCTCCAGCAACTCCGCTGGCGTGCCATTGAGGAAGCCGATGTGGAGGGCGGATTGCTAGGATCACAACTGCGCGCCGAAGCCACGCGACAGGCGGGCGATGACGGACTCTTCCTCCAGCGTCGCGTCGATTGGCTTGAAGCCCATGCAACGCGTGCCCGCGAAGTGACAGACACCTTGCAGTGGCCAACGCTGAGCCTCTGGGCGAGTGCCGGATGGATCGTGGCATTTGGCCTCGGCTATGGCCTGACGGAACTCGGCGAAAGTGGGCTCATGAACCTGCTGTCCGTGCCCCTCGTGGGCATCGTGCTGTGGAATGTGGCCGTCACGATCACAAGCCTGATCGTGGAATGGAAGTCACCGACTCAAAAGCCCTCCATGCCGCTCTGGTTGCGCGGGTTCGCCACCCGCTGGATGCCTGCGAGCAGCGATGCGCTGACGACCAAAGTAATCGCGCGATTTCGTGCGATGACAGAGCCGCTGATCGTGCTGCGTGCCACCAGTCGAGCCCGCACCTGGATGCACCTTGCCGCCGCCCTGCTGGCCCTGGGCACCATCACCGGCATGTATGCCAAGGGCTGGTCCAAAGAGTATCGCGCGGTCTGGGAAAGCACCCTGCTAGACGCACCCACGGCGAAGGCATTCCTGAGCGCCTTGCATGGTCCCACCTCCAAAGTGCTGGGCCGGCCTCTGCCACTCGAGCACTTCGATGCCATGCGCGCCGGTCCCGGCCGCGAGCCGCACCCTGGCGATGCCTTGCCCTGGATTAACCTGTATGCTGGCACCTTGCTGCTGCTGGTGCTGCTGCCACGGCTGGGACTCGCCGCTCTCGCCTGGTGGCGAGGTTCACAGCGCATCGAAGTCGCCTGGCACAAGCTCGACTGGGCGGGCTATGCAAGCAGGCTGCGCATGACGATCACTGGCGGTGGCAAATCCATCGAAGTGCTGGCCTACGGCTGGCGAGCAGGCGAGGAGCCTCGGGACCGCTGGTCCGAGGTGATTCGCGAGCGCTTCGGCGGGCTCGCACGATTGCAGTTCGCCGGCATTCCCTCAGCGGAAGAAGAATCCTTCGTCTCGCAATGGACACCCACCCAGCCAATCGTGGTGCTCGTGTTCAATGCTGCGAGCACACCCGAGGAAGAAGTGCATGCGGCCCTCGCTCGCGATCTGCGCGCACGACTTCGGCAGCACTTGGCAACCGCCCGCCTCATCGCCCTGCTCGACACCACCAGCCTGATCGACCGCCGCACCAAGGAGGCCGTCGAAGCCCGGCTGAAACTCTGGCAGGCAACGCTGGAAGAGTGGGTTGATGAAGCGATGACGACCAACTCGGACGCCTAGATCTCCCCATGCAGGACGAACCGGCCACATGCCGCCGCCAGGTCCTCTGGGACAAGGCGGCGGTGAAGGGGTGGTGCTTGGGGTTACGGAGCGATCACTTGGGCGGAGGTGCCGTCGGTGTAGGTGACGTAAATCAGGAGGCGTCCGGTGTTG
>CAUJJC010000204.1 GCA_963204975.1 Verrucomicrobiota bacterium
CGAGCACACGCTGTGGGGAAAGACCTCCACCTTCGAATACGATGCGCATGTGCCGCTGATAGTGTCGGCTCCCGGAGTGGCGGCGAATAAGACCACCAAGTCGATGGCCGAGTTGGTCGATGTCTTCCCCACGCTGGTCGATCTATGTGCGCTGCCGATGCCACAAGGGCTGGATGGCGCGAGTCTCGTGCCGGTGTTGCGCGATCCGACCGCGAGCGTGCATGCGGCGTCATTCACCCAGCATCCGCGCCCGGCTTATTTTGATCGGACGCCCAGCGGCGTGCCGTCCACGATGGGTTGCAGCGTGCGCACGGGCAGCGTCCGCTACACCGAGTGGCGCGACTGGAAGACGGGCGAAGTCGTGGCTCGCGAACTCTACGACTCGATCAAGGACCCGACCGAGCTACGTAATGCTATCGACACCAGCGAACTCGCTGCCGAACAGCAGAAGGCGGCGACTTTGCTGAAGACGAAGTTCCCCGTGGTGAAGCATTGAGGCTTCGCGCGAATGGTCATCGGGCGGTGGTGCCAACTGCAATGGCAGAGAGCCTACGCCTGTGATCCGTCGTCAGCGGCACTGGGCTGGAAGCAAGCATCTCGCCAGCCACATGCGCGATCTCAGGCACATGAGAAGCATTGCCTTTAACGATCTGCTCCCAAAGACCGATGCATTCATCCAGCGGAGCCACCTTTGACCAGGTGCGCAGGACGATCAGCCTCGTTTTATCCGGCAGCGGTGGATCAATCACCAGCCAACGAAGAAGAGCGGCATAGCGCTCCCGATCCTCGGTCACGAGTCGTGTGCCATCGAGCTTCAAGGTGGCGTCGTTCCAGGTGCCTTTGACGATGGCTTGCTGCATTTCGATGAGTTCCGGGAACTGCGATGCGAGATCTCGCGTTTGCATCATGACCCACCGATCATGCGCGTTGAGGGCAGCAGGCTTGGCCACACTTTCAGCAGGTGCGACAGGTGCCGTGGGAGGATCATTCGCAACGCTTGAGGGCTGTAATTTGGAAGTGGGTGGAGCTGCGACGATTGAAGGCTTGGCAGACGATGCGGGTTTTACTGGAGGAGTCGTCCGGGGCGAATCGACAGGCTTGGAGAAAGTAAGGTTCTTGGGCAGTTCCAAAGTCTGCACGGAAGCAATCGCGTTGGCAGGCTTTCCAACTTCGGGCTTCTTTGCAGTCGTTGGGCTGGCAGCCAGCTTCGTCGCAGCCGCGACCATTGCGGCAGGCTTGGGATTCGTAGCCTTGGGTGTCTGTGGACTCGATGGGTTCAGCTTTGTCTGAGCCACTACTTTCTCTGGCACGGCGGGCGACGGTGCGGGTTTCACAACGCGCACCGCAGGGCTCACCACCTTGGGCTTCACTTCGGCATCAGCGCCTGATGGAAACGAAGGGACATACAGCTCTGGCACCGCCTTGCTCGAAACAGCCACTGCTGGCGCTTCGGCGTCGCCACCCTGGCCCAGCGTCAGCCATGCGACACCAGAACTAATGAGCACGCCTGCGGCCACTTTTGCCCACGGAGTTTTCGACTTTCCTGCGGTGCTCTTGCCGCTCGTGTTGACGCGTTTCATCGTCCCCATGTAGGCCGGAGTGAGAGATGATTTCGGAGCGGTCGGCGGCTTTGCTCGCGGGACGATCACGGGGGCTGGAATGTCCTCGACGGGTTTGATCACCGGCTTGGTCTCGACTGGCTGGGTCGCCAGTTCCCAAACATCGTCGGGCACAGAAGCCGCAAGGAACTCGGCAACCTCGGCATCCATCGGTGCGAGGCGGACGGCTTGCAGTGACATGCGCACATTCATGCGCGTCCAGTCCATGTCGTTCGACGGATGGCGGAGATGCTTCACCCAAAAATACCGCACGGCCTCGGATTGAGTGCGTATGAAGTCCCCTGCCTTGAGCCAGATTCGGACCGTATTCAGATCGGCTGCAAGCACATCACTGCTGGCAGGCAGCAAGTCCATCAAGCGCGTCGCCAGCTCAGGGCGCTGCAAGGAGAGCCGACGGGCGAGCCGAACCGTAAAAATGCGAGCCTCGTCGCTAGCGTAGAGATCTGGCGAATTGAGGATCTCATCCGTGAGGCGGGCCAGCTTGTGCTCTTCCTTCGGCTGGTCCCACACATTCACGACTACCTCAGCAAGCAAGCGCGAACCCTGCTGAAGCTCCGCCGCCACATCGACGACGCGGGCATAATGCCCAAGAGCATCGCGATCATGGGCAAAAATCTGGAGCAGTTCCTGGCTGGCCAGACTGGCTGATTCATCGCCTTGATAGGCTTCCGATACATAACTGGTAAACGCAGCGCAGGGGTTCTCGCCGGTTTCCAATTCCTGCCGAAGGCGATGGGCCAGCTCATGCAAACGACAAGACTGGCTCGTAGAGCCCTCGTTTGTTTCAGAGTCTGAAGCTTGTTTGACCATAGGATGCCGTGGAGTCGCGCCGATCAGAACGCGAAAAGATAGTCCTCCTCAGAGCTGCTGGGAAAGTCTTATATGTGCATGTGCCGAAAAAAGTTCCGCAAATTGCGTAAATTGGCGCTCAAACGCCCGATACTTAACGGTTCCAAATAATCGAACGAGTTAAAAATGGAGCTATTGAACAGTGGCTTCTGGTGGAGATCCCACCTCGATAGCCTCGCATTTTTCACGCCAACCTGGGAAGTTCCAAACGTTGGGAAATCCGCTGCACTGCACTGGCTTCACGGCTTGAATTTGGCAGACATTTTTCCCTTCGAGGAAAATGCATTCGCCATTCGGCTTGTCGATCAAGGAGAGCCCTGTGCGGTTCGCATTGATGCGGGTGAATCGCTCAACGAAATCATCCAACGAAAGATCCAGATACTCGGCGATACGGGCGATCTCTTCGTTGTCCACTCTCACATCGCCTGGCCAGCGGCAGCAATTGCCACAGCGCTGACAGAGATAATAGGGCGAGGACATGCTGGATGGAAATCGGTTGGCCACACGGTGGACGGCTCGCCATAATGACGGCGTGTTGAAGAAGATCAAATCACCAATCCTCCACCTCGCATGAAGGACGCAGGCAGCATCATCTCGATGGATGCAGGCTTGTCCGTGTCTGATCAGTCGCATGGTCTGGACTGGGTGCATTGGCTGCTGCGCAGCGTGAGGCAGCAGTGCGATGGCTTGATCTGGCCAAGTAAGGACCACAAGACCTTGCTGCAAATCGACTGGCGGACCTTTGCCAAAGAACGATTCATCAGACAACTCAGCCCTCTGCTGCTCGATGCCTGGCATGCCGCTGAAGCTCGCAATCCACTCGCTCTGATCGAGATCGAACACGCGTGGGCTTCCACCTTGAACGATGAGGAGTGTGCCCGTTCGATTCGTGCGGGCACTCTGCTGCTGAAGCGCACCAACGGTGCTCGATATCAAGGTGTGCTCGGTCACTACCGGACGGCGGTTCAATCAGGCGCGGCGAGCGGACACATCGGCATCGCCTGGCCTGCGCTCGCTCATTTGTTCCAGCTCACGCCCGCCACGATGCTGGCTGAGTATCTTCGACTGGAATGGGAGACCGCCACGCGCGAACTCGACGGTGTCATGTCCCCGATCGGCACTGGAGCTTTTCAGCACATCGTCGGGCGAATCTTGTCGCCGATTCCCAACTCACCCCGACTGCTTCGCCTCCGTCGTGAAGCCTGAATCAACTATGAACACGCATCTCCGCTGGGGCATTCTCGGCACGGGCCGAATCGCCCAGACCTTTGCTACGCAACTCCCAGGGTCGGCCACGGGCAAACTGGTGACTGTCGGCACTCGCGCCCCCTCGCAAACGCCGCATTGGTGCGGCGTGCCGCTCGCTAACTACGCGAGTGTGGTCGCCAACCCAGAAGTCGATGCGGTTTACATCGCCTTGCCTAATGGACTGCACAAGGAGTGGACGCTGCGTGCTCTCCATGCTGGCAAGCATGTGCTCTGCGAAAAGCCGCTCGCCTGTTCAGTGGCGGACGTGGAGGAGATGTTCTCTCACGCCAAGGCTCATGGTCGTGTGCTTATCGAAGCCTTCATGTATCGTTGTCAGCCAGCCGTCCAGCAGGCGCTGAGACTGATTCACGAGGGGGCCATCAGCGAGGTGCATACCTTGCGAGGAGCCTTCTCGTTCGCGGATGCCCTTCACCCTCACGACTACCGCTGGCATGAAGATCATGGGCCGGGTGCGCTGATGGATGTGGGCTGCTATCCGATCCAGTTCATGAATGCGATCATGAAGGCTGCCCCACTCCGCGTGGAGGCTTCGCTCCATGAAGTGAAGCCCGGTGTGGATCGCAGTGGTGCCGCCTTGCTCCTCTTCCCTGGTGGCGTGCCTGGGGTGATCACGTTCGGCATGGAGATCGGTGATGACCGCACCTTCCAGGTGTCGGGCACGCGCGGGAGCATTCGCTTTGTTGACCCCTGGCTAGGAGGCACTGAATTCATCTGGCAGCACGACGGCGATACGGAAACGCATCGCCGCGAGGCACCGCAGGGTCAGTATGCGCTGGAAGCCGATGCCTTCGCCGCCGCAGTGCGAGGTGAAGCACCACCTTGGATCAGTGAAACCGAGAGCCTGTGGTGCGCACGCACCATGGCTGCGATCAAGGAAGCCGCCCGCCAAGCTTGATCAGAGTTCCGTGATCCCGCCTCGCTTGATCCAGGCATTGAGAGGCTCATACGCAGCCATGTCCAACGTGGCACCACAGGCGAAAGGTGCAGCGTGGAGACTACTCACGTCGAGCACTCCGGCTTGGATGTCGAGCGTGGGGAAGCCATTCTCATGCCTCCGATAAAAGCCCTCATGGGCACGCAGCACATCGGCATGCACCTTTTCGTCATACATGCTCAGGCCTCTGAAGTAGTGATGCCCGTTGCGCTCCACATGCGTGATGCCTAACAAGCTGGCTACACACAGATCCTGGAGCATGGCGACGGGTCCGACGCTCGCGAGATCCTCACCACTCAGGTGCGAAAGGTCTCGACGCTTGAGCAAGGCGGAGTTCGCTAATCCTTTGACCACGCCTTTGCAGTTCTTGTGGCTGGTGCCCTGATAGCCAAGTGAGAGCGCCCGAGGCAGGTCGTCCAGCGAGCCGTCGCTCTCATCAATGATCATCGGCAAACCGTCGCTCCAGGTGCGCAAACCTTCACCAACAACCTCATCCAGCGCATGAGCACGGTAAATGGGTTGCTCGATCAGAATGATGCTGGCGAAGAGGCGCTTCAAAGCCGGGTCTGAGGCAAGCACGCGATAGAAATCCTGGAAGGCGGCCATGTCATCGAACTGCTCGTTTCCATCTAACGTGCTGTGATAAGGCTCCGCGCAGCATGCATCGAGCACCGCCGCGATGGCTCGTAATCGAACGATGTCCGCCTCCGCCTTGCCGCTGACCTTGATCTTGAAGTAACTCAGGCCATAGGCACGGATGTTCTCATCGAGCGAATACGGCAGCCCATCGTTCACCCGCTCGTCGACGGGGACATCGGCAGCGCTCAGGGGATCGGCTAGTCCGATGGTGTGCCGCACATGCACCTTCATCACGGGTTCGGGAGCAATTACCGCAGCCACATTGAGACCGCTGAGTTCACCACGCACCGCGCCCAGATCGATGGCGAGGTCATTTGTCTTCAAGAGCCGGTGCAATGGTAGGCACAGCGCCTTGCAGAATCCATCCAGCACGGCTCGCTCAATTAGGCTGGTGCCGAGATTGGCCAGTAGCATGGGCATTTCACGATGCTTGGCCCACAGCGCCTGTTCATCATAGAGCGACTTCCACCATTGGAAAAAAGTCACCTCATTTCGGCCCGCTTCACGACCGATTCGCGCGGCGTTCTGCACCACCGAGAGCATCTCCGCCACATCTTGCTCCGGCGTCGTGTGCGGGTCTTTGGTGAACCACTTCGGCGCGAGTCCTTCACTCGCGAGCCCCTCGGCAGGCTTGCCATTCACCACCAGCTTCACCGTCACAAACAAATGTGGCAGCGAGGACAGGCTGGCGATGCCATACTTGAATGGGAAGCGCGTGCGCATCGGCAGCACATGGAACTGGATCGATTCGAGGGTAAAGAGAGTCATGGAGCGTTCGTATCTTGGCGCGAGTCTGGAATTGAGCAATCCGCTCGCGCCGATTACACAAGGGCCATGAACGACAACCGCTACGACGATACGATCCATGAAGTGAACGAGAAGGCCGACCAGATCGGGTCGAAATTCCACAAGCAAAAGGCGCTCAAATCCCTGCTCGCCCAGGGCATGGTGATGATCGATCTGGTGAAAGACTATGCCACCGGGCGCTACCGCGAGGTGCCCTACTGGGCCATGGGAGCCACGGCGTTGGCCTTGTTCTATGTGCTTAGTCCCATTGACGTGATCCCTGATGTGATCGTGGGTGCCGGTTTTCTCGACGATGCCGTTGTGGTGTCCTTTGCGCTCAAGCTGATTGAGAAGGAACTCACCCGCTACAAGGAGTGGAAGGACCGTCAGCAGGGCAAGCCCGCAGCGGCAACTGGCAAAGTCGTGGACGTGTGATTAGTCGTAGCCGGACTTTTCGGAGGCAAGCTGTTCAAACGATTTACGCACCGCATTTCCCCGGTTGCGTCGCCTCCCGATTGCCGCTAGGCTCGCCGCCGTAGTGTTCAGAGCGCCTTTGCTTTCACAAAGTTCCTCGAACTCCTTCCCAAAAAGGTTCTGAACGCGCACATCCGTATGCAGACAGCGCCATCAGCCTCCTTCAGCCAGCCGAGTGTATCGCTGGGGGGAACTTTTGCGGCTCAACCCAGCCGCAGGCAGCCATGCTTTGCCGGGCACGCGCCCTTTGATCACTACGCCGCTCCCTGGAGAGCAGGCCCACGCTTTTTCTCGTCTGAAGAAGTCGGCAATGCACACCGCCATCCCTCGCCGGGATGTGCGAAAGCAGCGCCAAACCCCCGGCCTGGCCTTCATGGTGGAGCACCCACCCCAGAAGAAAAGAAAACGAGATGCCAGACAATAATGACTCAGATGGACGTCGCCGCCGCCGCCGTGGCCGCGGACGCGGACCTACCCCCTCCACTAACAACAGCGGCCCCCAGCGCCAACAGAACTACAAGCCCACCGGCTTTCAGAAGTTTCTCTCGGTTATCAGCTTCGGCCTGCTAGGCAAACCTGCCGCCCGGCCCAGCCGACCGCAGTCAGCCCCTCCCGTCCGCTTCGAAGGCGGAGACCGCCCAAATCGTGCTGACCGTGGAGATCGCGGCGAGCGCCGTGAACGCGATGGCAACCGCCCCGAGCGTGGCGAACGCCCAGCTCGCGAGCCCCGCGAACCACGCCCGGCAGCACCTCCTGCAGAGGTCACTTCCGGTCGCCTCTACGTGGGCAACCTCTCCTATGATGCGACTGAGGGCGACCTCTTCGAACTCTTCAACGGAGTGGGCAAGGTCCAGAACGCCGAGGTCGTGGTGAACAACCGCACCGAGCGCTCCAAGGGTTTCGCCTTTGTGACCATGGCTGGCATTGAAGAAGCCAAGCGCGCTGTGGCCGAACTCAACGGCAAGGACTTCATGGGCCGCGCCCTCCAGATCAGCGGTGCCAAGCCGCAGCCAGATCGCGACTCCAGCAGCAGAGGCGAGGAAGCCCCTGCCGCCGCTGAAGAACAAACCGCCGCCTAATTTCGCAACTCTTCCCCGAAACCGTCCGTCAGCATCGTCTGGCGGACGGTTTTTTCGTTGGAAGGATCAGCGATGAGTGCTGAAGGAAGAGCACGCCTTCATCTTTCCGACTTCATACTTCATCGTTCAGACTTCATCCTTCCGTTTCATGGCTCGCGAATACACGCTGCATCATCACAAAGAAACCACCTCCGGCATCGACTACCGGAAGGAACTCAATGAGTCGCAGCACGCCGCCGTGACCAGTCCACCGGGGCAGGCGCTGGTGATCGCGGGAGCGGGTTCGGGCAAGACACGCACGCTCACGTATCGCGTCGCCTGGCTGCTCGACAACGGCATCGCGCCGGACAATGTCTTGCTCCTCACCTTCACCAACAAGGCCGCGCGCGAGA
>CAUJJC010000205.1 GCA_963204975.1 Verrucomicrobiota bacterium
GAGTTGATGAAACGCATCGCCGACCTTCCACTCACTGAGGTCATTCGTGTGCAGTAGCCCAAAATACTCATCGAAACCCTGCTGCTGCGGACGCAGTTCTTTGCGCCAACCCAGATGCCATTTACCAACACACGCCGTGGCATAGCCCGCTGGCTTCAACATCTCAGCGATGGTCGTTTCACCCTGTGGCAGCCCCGTGTGCTCGCTCGGGAATAGCACATACGGCACGCTGCAGCGAGCCGGCAACCTCCCCGTCAGCAACGCCGCACGCGACGGACTGCAAAACGCCGACGCGACATAGAAATTTGTGAACCTCACGCCTTCACGCGCCATACGATCTAACCGAGGGGTAGCGATGACCTTCGATCCAAAACAGCCCAGGTCCCCATAGCCAATGTCGTCTGCGAGAATGACGATGATGTTAGGCTTCGCAGCGTGGAGCAGCGTGCATGAGAACAAGTAGCAGAAAAATAAGCAGAGGTGTTTCACACGCCATGAAACAGCAGTAAGCAGCCGCTTTATCGAATCAATTGCCGCTACCTTAGCCAATGGGTTTGGATTTTTAAGGTGAGCCCGTGATCTCAGCGAGGTAGGTGAAGAAGGCTTTTTTGCGTGCGGAGGAGAGGCCCCAGTTCACGGGTGGGGATTGGTAGCCTTCGTTGAGCTCCTCGCCTTTGCGGCGGTAGTCGAACCAGCCCCAGGAGACGTGGGTGGCGACGGCGGAAGCGAAGTTGTTCTGCGGTTGGTCGAAGTTTTCGTGATCATCTTCATTGAAGAGGATGGGCATGGGCTTGTAACCGGGCACGGCGCGGGTCTGCTGCACCATGGCGGTGATGCGTGCGGGGTCTTTGACGCCGTTGCCATGCAGAAGCAGGAAGTCAGAGCTGCGGACGACATTTTCCCGGGGGATGGCTCCGCCGCCGTAGCTGGTGCCGACGAGCAAACGACGGCCGTCGCGCTCGGCTTTGCGGACGCGGTCGATGAGTTCGTGAATGCGGCTAGGTTTGAGGATTTCGTGATCGTAGGCTTTGACGTTGGTCTCGTTGTTGACCTCGACGAGGACGTTGCGCCAACCGCCTTCGAGCAGCCAGCGGGTGGCTTCGTCAGTGGCGCGGATGACGGCGGCTTCGTCCTTGAGACGCTGATCCTGGCCAAAGTAGAAGTAGCCAAGAATGACGGCCATGCCGTTGGCATCGGCGGCGTCGAGCACGCGCTTCATGCGGGCGGTGAAGGCGGGGCGGAGGCTGCCATCGGCCTCGAAGGCGCTGTTGATCCACGGCTGTGTTTTGGAGTAACCTTCGGGCGAGCCGCCCTGGAAGTTCACCGTGACGGCGAGGAGGCCGTGGGCTTTCCACTCGGGCATGGCGGCGATGAACTCGCTGACGTTGCGCTCGGCGTCCCATTTGCCCGTGTCGGGATAAGCCCAGCGCGGGGCGGTATCGGGATTGAGGTCGTCGTAGGTGGCCTGGACCATGCGTGAGTTCATAAGCAGGCCTTCGACGCGGTGGCCCTTCCAAGTGCGACCTTCGTAGGTGGGCTTGCCGTTGATGTGGAAGTCTTCGCCGACGATGCTGACAGAGGTTTGTGCGAAGGCAGGTGAGCCGATGAGCAGAAGAAGGAGTGAGACCAGCTTCATGGCTTTGCCTATTTGGTTTCGGCGACCACGCCTTCGAGTTGATTGGGCACGACCTTCACAGTGGCGCGATGTTTTTCGACGGCGCCGCGGATGGAGGCGATGACCTCGGGATGTTGAGCGGCAACGTTGCGGACCTCGGAGGGATCTTCTTCGACGTTATAAAGCTCTGGCGTTTCGTGCTGCATTGGCTTGTTAGGTCCATAGGCTGGCTGGGTGATGAAGTGGGCCTTCCAGGGTCCCACTCGCGCTGCGTAGAGCTGCTGGCCTCGGTAGTAGCAGAAGACTTCGCGCTCCACCTTGCCTTGGCCGAGCAGCAGTGGCGTGATGTCTCTGCCATCCAGTTCGCGATCCTTGGGCAGCTTGGCTCCGGTGAGCTTGGCTACGGTGGGGAGGAGATCCATGGTGCAGGCAACTTCACGACAGACAGCAGGCTTGATCTTGCCGGGCCACCACGCGATGCCGGGGACTCTCATGCCGCCTTCCCAGGTGCTGCCTTTGCCCTCGCGCAGTAGGCCTGCGCTGCCGCCGGTCTCGCCCATCAAGAGCCAGGGGCCGTTGTCGCTGCTGAAGACAACGAGCGTGTTCTCGGCGAGTCCTGTTTCGCGCAGGGTATCGAGCACACGTCCGACACTCCAGTCGAGTTCCTCGACGACATCGCCATACAGCCCGCGCGGGCTGTTGTCTTTGAAGTCGGGTGAGGCGAACAAGGGTGTGTGGGGAAAGGTGTGCGGGAAGTAGAGGAAGAAGGGTTTTGTCTTGTTGGCGGTGATGAACTTCACAGCTTCCTCGGTGTAGCGGCGTGTGAGGGTGGTCTGATCGGCCGGGCGCTCGACCAACTCCATGCCGCGATAAAGCGGCGCATTCCAATACTCAGCCTTCTGCTCTGCGAGGGCATTCGCCAGCTTGGGATTACCAGGATTGGGGTCCATGTCGTTGGAGTGCGGCAGGCCAAAGTGGAAGTCGAAGCCGTGATGCTGCGGATGATGCTGGGGATCATTGGACCACACTCCGAGGTGCCATTTGCCAATGATGCCGGTGGTGTAGCCCTTGTCCTTCAGCATCTCAGCGAGGGTGATCTCCTCGTGAGGTAGGCCGCCTGTAGAGAAGCGTCGGAGCACGCGGACTTGATCATGGCACATGCCACTGCGGATCGGATAACGCCCCGTCATGAGTGCAGCGCGACTGGGCGTGCAGACCTCGGCGGCGGAGTAGAACTGCGTGAACCTCACTCCCTCCGCTGCCATACGATCCAGGTGAGGTGTGCGGATGGTGGGATGGCCGTAGCAGCCGAGGTCGCCATAGCCGAGGTCATCGGCATAGATGATGACGATGTTCGGCGCGGCAGAGGCTACGATTGAGAGGCTGACGAAGGTGAGGAGGACGAGTAAATGCTTCATGAAATGGACGATGCTGGAGCACGGAAACGAAGGGAATGCGCTGAAGCTCGCACTGAAGCGAGGCCTGTGACTACGGGTTGGTGGGGAGCGCACCGTCGGTGGCACTTCTCTGGCTTTGACCACGCAGATATTCGTGCTGATTCCAGGAGCGAAGCGGTGAATTGCGACTCACACCGTGCAACGCAGATGGCTGATGTGAGCATCGTCGTGCGCGAGGTGGTAATGCAGCATGATGGGGCTGCCTGGAAAAGTGCCTGAGACCATGCCGCTCAGGAGGCTGCCTGTGGCTGTTCTGTGAGCCTCCTTTAGATCAAGGATTGGTGCGGCCTGAGCAAAGGCCTTGCTTATCCAGGCCTCTATGGCTGCCCGCCCGTGATAGGTCTGGCCTTCGTCTTCGACGATTGCGTCGTCGGCAAAACAGGCCGTGAAGGCGGCGCTATCGTGGTTGTTCATGTGGGAGACAAAACGGCCAAGCAAGGGGTGGAGTTCGATGGGCATGATAGGTTTCGGTGGGTGGGGATTGAACAAGAATTCTGCCTCCGACCATTCCACAGCCTATCAGTTAAACAAATGCCACTGTGATGGCCGCACGATGAGCCCGGTTGGCTATCTCCACTCACTCCACCACCGGCACCACGAGCCGCGACGGATGCTCCGCATCACAGTAGATACGATTCGTCTGCTTCACTTTTTCGCCGTTGTCGCTCCACGGTTGGCCGGTGCCGGGGTTCACGTCGAAGCGGGGGTAGTTGCTGGAAGTGATGGTGACGCGGACTCGGCGGCCGGTGTTGAAGATCTGGCTGGTGGACCAGCAATCGACGGTGACTTCCTCGATCTGGCCGGGCGTGAGCGGCACGGGCTGCGCGGTGGACTGGCGATGGCGGAGGCGCTGCATGCCTTCGGCGATGAGCATGCTGCGGCCGTCGGGATAGACATCGCAAAGGCGCACGGAGAGGTCGGTATCGGCAGCGCTGGAGGAGACGAAGATCTTCGCGAACACGCGGCCGGTGACTTCGACGGGCTTGTCGAGCACGTCGCTGGTGAAGACGAGCACATCGCCGCGGTCCTCGATTTTTCGCTGATCCATCGGACCGCGGTCGATGGTGAGATTCGCACCGCCAATGGTCGGACAGGGGTTGGCGGGATCGAAGGTGAACTCGTGTGGCGTGGTGGCTGCGGCGGGTTTTTCGAGGCTCAAACGGCGGTCGCCGGTGAGATAGACGGGCGTTTCCTTGGCGGGGATGGGCCAGTCGTTGGCGTAGCGCCATTCGTTGCCGGGTGCGCCGGGCGTGGCGGTATCGCCCATGACGTAGTAGGCCACGGCGGGCTCCTTTTCGATGCCGTTGTCGGTGCCGTTCAGGTGGTGCGTGAACCAGCGCAACGCGTCGTAGGCCTGCGGGATGCGGGTGGCATTCGGAAAGGTGAGCTGGCCGGCGGGCATCTTGCCGATGGCGTGCTGCCAGGGGCCGATGACGAGCTTTTGCGTGCCTTTGGCTCCGGGGGCTCCGTGATGCTGGCGACCGGTAAATTGATCAATGGTGCCCTGCAAAAACATGTCGAACCAACCGCCGACATGCACGGCGGGGACGTTCATGCGGTCGAAGCGCTTGGTGGTGTCGAACTTCGCCCAGTAGTAGTCGTCATTCGGATGGTCGCGGGCGATCTGCAGGGCCTGCGGGTCATACTTGTTACCGGTCATCCAGTTTTCCACGTCGGCTTTGCGGAACGCGCCGCCGATGTAGCTGCCGCCCGCATACATGCTGGAGGTGGCGACGCTAATGTATTGCGCCTTCAGCCCCTGCGGTGCCGCGCCAGCGAGGAGATTCTGCGTGATGCCGCCGATGGTGACGACGCGGCCATCGCACCACGGCTGCTTTTTGAGCCACTCGATGGTGTCCACGCCGTCCTCGTGCTCGCCCCAACCACAGCCGATGAAGGGCAAATTCTCGCCCTTCGAGTCAAAGCGGCCGCGCATGTCCTGAATGACGAAGACCCAGCCCTCGCGCACAAAGCTGGCCGCCTCCTGCGAGCGCTTCACGCGGCTGTAAGGCGTGCGCGAGAGCACCACCGGAAACGGTCCCTCGCCCGAGGGCAAAAAGAGGTCGGTGGCAAGCGGCACGCCATCGCGCATGGCGATCATCTCGGTCTTCTTCGCCGGTGGCTGCGCAAACATCGCTACCTGCCGCTGCCACTGGCCACCGCTGATGGAGCCATCCTTCGCCGCACGGCCAAACATGATCTCGATCTGCCGCGACCACTGTGCGCCGTAGGTCGTCTTCACAAACTCGACCGCACGTGCCTGCTCCGCCTCGGACAGTGAGCCGTTTTGATCCGCATCCGCCTTTGGAAACAAGGCCCGCATCTTCGCCGCGACCGCTTCATCCGCAGACGCGTGGCAGGACAGGAGCAGCAGCGAGACAGTGAGCAGACGGAAGACGGGGCGCATGGAGGTCAGCGATGGAGTGGTGGGGAAAGGAAGTGTGCGTGAGTGGCTCCAACAATGCTTTGATATGACAGAGCCGAACATTTTCCTTCATCGCATCACCTACTGGTGACTTCCTGAAAGCGGGCCTCGTAGTCTTTGTGATTCGTGCCCATGAGGCGATCCCAGACATTGAAGTAGAGGCCGTAGTTGCCACGCATCTTTTCGTGATGCTGGATGTGGTTGGTGGGTGTGTTCAGCACTTTGCCCAGCCAGGATTTCATCAGCCACTTGGGGAAGTATTCATAGCCTGTGTGGCCCATCACATTGAAGACGATTTGCCAGATCATGAAGGCAAAGAAGGCCAGCGGATGCATGGGCACGGTGAAGACGAGCAGCGGGAATATGCAGGCCTGCATCGCTGCCTCAAGCGGCGCAAAGCTGTAGGCGGCCCAAGGCGTGGGGTTGGTGCTCTCGTGATGCACGCGATGGAAGAGCTTAAACAACCGCCGGTGATGCATGAGCCGGTGCGTCCAGTAAAACCAAGTGTCATGCACGACGATGGCGACGCCGATGCTGGCCACGAACCACAGCCAGCCATGGGAGTCGATCTTCCGATACATCTGCCAGCCGTAGGTTTTGCCGATGAGGATCGTCACGACTCCGACGAGGCCGTAAACGAGTGCGGTGAGCACGGACCACTTTATCTCGCGTCGCACATCACCTGCTGCCGGATCACGCTGGATGATCTTCCGCTGCCACCAGCGCTTTTTGAAGATCACGTATGCCAGCAGCCATGCGATGCCTGCGACGAGCGCGTAGCGCAGCCAGTTTTCCATGGCGATGCCGAGAAGCATCTTCATCAGGCTGGGCGAGGACATGGAGTGGAGGTTTGAGGGCATATCATGGTTCAAGGTGATACTCCTTCATCCACCAGGCCACACGTTCTGCATCGGTAGGCTCGGGTTTTTGCAGGCGCTTCTGCCAGACGCGCTGGTAGTTCAGGCGCTTGTCTTTTTGGATCTCAGCGAGTGGTGGCTCGGTGATGGGATCACCACTGGTGCCTTGATCGTGCGTGGCTGTGATCCATTGATCCAGGAGGGCTCGCAGTCCTTCGATGCGACTTTCTTGAGCCGCATCGGCTGCGAGGTTGTGGAGGCCCTGCGGATCGGTTTGGAGGTCGAAGAACTCGATCTCTGGCCTTGTCGGAGTGAGCCAGGAGGCTTGGAAGGTGTCGAGCTTGTGTTCCGCGTGCAAATGGCGCATCAGCGGCATTCCAGGATACTGCTCCTCTTTGTAGCTGGACCAGTTCAGGCGCGAGAGCTGCGGTTCGAAGTGGCGCACGAGCCATGCGTTCTCGGTGATGACCGCGCGGATGCGATCCATCGCATCGCCGCAGCGATCACGCGCTGCAAAGATCGCTGCGCGCACGGGGAACTCACCTGTGAGCATATCGCGGCCTTCCATCCATGCGGGCACCTTTTGCCCCGTGACTGACAGCACTGAGGGAGCGAGATCAATGAGGCTTACGAGTCGAGATTCGACACTGCCTTTGCCAAGGCCTGGCCCGCGCATTAGCAGTGGAACTCGCAGTCCTTCAACGCTGAGCCATTGCTTACCCCAAGGCATTGCGCGACCATGGTCGGCAAAGAAGATGATGAGCGTATCATCGAGCACGGCTTCAGCTTCGAGCTGTGAGAGGATGCTGCCTACGCGTGCATCGACGACTTCCACACTGCGCTGATAGGCATACCAGTCGCGTCGCACGAGTGGGTGATCGGGATAGTTGGGCGGCAGCTCGATGGCTTTGATCACGGTCTCGTCGAAACTCTCAGGCACAGGGAAGGGGCGATGGGGTTCGCTGACTTGGAACTGCGCGAAGAATGGTTGCCCTGGCTTTCTCATTCGCCAGTCAGCGCCGTCGAAGAGTGTCTTCGCATCGTGGCTGAAGTTGTAGTGCGTCTTGCCCTTCGTGATTTTTTTGCCGGTTCGAATGGTGTTAGGCGCGGGAGCGTTCGTGACGAAGTAGCCAGCCTTGCGCAGCATCGTGGGCAGGGGGACGTAAGGCGCGGACAGTGGCTGCGGATTCTCCGTGTCATGCGGATGCAGGCCCGTGGTGGTCTGGTAGCAGCCGAGAATGAATGCCGATCGTGACGAACTGCACACCGGCGCGGTGGCATAGGCACGAGTGTAGCGTCGGCCTTCGCGTGCGAGGCGGTCCAGGTTGGGCGTCTGCACACCCTTTGCACCATAGGCAGCGATGTCTGGTGACATGTCATCCGCAATGATCCAGACGATGTTCGGCTGCGCGGCGAGGAGTTGCGTGCAGGTGGTTAAAATCGAGAGAACGAGAAGCAGGTGTCTCATAAGGGAGGAATCGAATGGAGGAGCTTGCGTGGTTTCGCTGGTGAAACGTGGTGGCGCTTCGGTCCGTGCATCGGACATGTCTTTTTTGCAGCAGAAGAACTGGTGTGTCACGGCACAAACTGCTGTGCCGTCAGTCAGAACGCCATATCAAGTGCCCACGATTCCGGGTGCCAGGGCGCGACTTCTCTCCAATGATGCTCGCTCATGCCTATGAAACCACTTTCGCTACTCGCTTCGTTTTTCCTGGCCGCCACGTATGCTCACGCAGCCACGGAGGCCGATGTCATCGTCTATGGTGCCACGCCGGGTGGATTCTGTGCGGCCATCGCGGCGGCGCGTGAAGGAGTGTCGGTGGTGTTGCTGGAGCCGACGAATCACATCGGTGGCGTGAATACCGGAGGGCTTTGCTTCAGTGACTCCAATCAAACGGTGCGCAGCACGGTGCTGGGTTTGTTCGAGGAGTGGCATCAGAGCATTGAGCAGGACTATCAGCAACGTGATGTGAAGCTGCCTTATCAGGTGGGGACCAAGGATCACACGCACTGGACCTACGAGCCGCACATCGCGATGAAGATAACGAGGGCGATGCTGGATGAAGCCGGAGTGAAGGTGCTGACCCAACGCATCCTGAAGAGCGTGAGCAAGGACGGCGCTCGCCTCACGAAGTTAAACACGAGCGATGGTGAGTTCGTTGCCAAGGTGTTCGTGGATGCCACTTATGAAGGTGATCTCATGGCTGCATCGGGCGTGAGCTGGACCATCGGTCGTGAAGGACGGGCAGAGTTCGGTGAGCCGCTGGCGGGCAAGCAGTATTCGAAGCGTCGCATGGACATATCCGGGCGAGATGCTGAGGGTAAACTTTTGCCTTTGATCACAACGGATGACGCTGGCCCCGAAGCGGATGGCGACAACAAGGTGATGGTTTATAGCTTCCGTCTCTGCCTGACCAAGGACGCTGCCAATCGCGTGCCATTTCCTGCGCCTGCGAACTACGATCCCGCACGCTTCGAGGTGGTGCGCCGCTACTTTGCCAAGGAGAAGCGACCGATCTTGCTGTGGGACTTGTATCCGCTGCCGGGCAACAAGTTCGATGCGAACAACGGCATCTGGAAGCAGTTCTCCATGGGGCTCGTGGGAGCATGCAATGGCTGGAGCGAGGCGGATGAAGCAGGTCGTGCGAAGAGCTGGGAAGCGCACAAGCAATACACGCTAGAGCTGTATCACTTCCTCACCACGGACGCGGCAGTGCCGGAGAACCTGCGCAAGGAGATGAGCGAGTTCGGTCTGTGCAAAGATGAGTTCGATGCGTATGACCATTGGTCGCCGCAGCTCTACGTGCGTGAGGGACGACGCATGAAGGGTGCGTATGTGGTTTCGCAGAAAGACATCATGGATCAGCCGGAAAAGCAGGATGCCATCGTGGTGTCCTCCTTCCCCATCGACTCGCATGACTGTCAGCGTGTCGCGACCCAGGATGGCGTGATCAATGAAGGCACCATCATGCCGGTGCGAGTGCCAGGGCGGAAGCATGGCTATGCGTATCACGTCCCGTATCGCGCCATCACGCCCATCGACAGCGAGTGCTCGAATTTGCTCGTGCCAGTGGCGCTGAGCTGCACACATGTGGCTTACTCGTCGATCCGCGTGGAGCCGACGTGGATGATCCTCGGCCAGAGCGCAGGCATTGCCGCCGCCTTGAGTGCCAAGCAAAACCTGGCCGTGCAACGGCTGCCGTATCCGGCTCTGCGTGAGCGCTTGCTGGCTCAAAAACAAGTGCTGGCGCTGCCTGTGCTAGCCGACCTTCCACCCGAACCGAAGGGTGCGATGAGCATCGACCCGAAGTCGCTGCCCGGCATTGTGCTCGACGATTCCCAGGCGGAACTCAAAGGCGCGTGGAGCCATAGCAGCAATTTCAAGCCGCACATCGGCACCGGTTACGTGCATGATGAAAAGAGCAGCGATGGCGGGTCCATTGCCATCTTCCGATTCAAGCCCACGAAGGCAGGTCGCCATGAGTTGCGCATGGCTTACAGCGCGCATGAGACTCGCACGACCAAGCTGCCGCTCGTGATCCGCAGCGGTGCGCACGAGACCAAGCTCACCGTGGATCAAACCGTGGCGCTACCAGTCGGCGAAGCCTTTCGAAGCATCGGCAGCATCGAACTCGAAGCTGGCAGCGACTCCACCATCACGCTGAGCAACACCGAGACGGAAGGCTTTGTCATCGTGGATGCCTTCCAGGTGATCGAGTAGCGTCGCAGACGATCAGCAGCCCTGTTAGATTCTCAGGAACGCCCGCTGGCGATACAGATACCAGCAGAGCAGCCAGATCACGCCTAACACCGCGCCGCTCTCAATCATGGGGGCGAACTGGCCTTTGAACATATCAGGCTCCAGGTGCTGGTGGAGGCGGTCCTTGATCCAGCCCTTGCTGAACTGAGACAACAGATAGACCAGGATGGAATTCATCCCCACAATGGCCAGAGGCCACGCCAGCCAGCGGGCGCGCAGCACCTCCACGGCGAAGTAAAAAGACGCGAGCAGGATCGTCACGATGCCGCCGCTGAAGAGCACCCAGCTCGGCGTCCAGATGCGTTTCACGATGGGGCAAAGCTGGTCGCCAGCGATGATGCCTAGCACCGTGACTGCTGCGCCCACGCCGATGAGGCCCACCACCTTTTCGGCATGGGTGCGATCCGAGCGAATGAACCGCCCTGCGATGAGGCCCATGCACATCGTGACGATGGCGGGGATGAAGTTAAGCGTCTGATAGCCGCCCTCGCTGGCTACAAACGGTTCGATGCGAGGGAAGCGATTGAGGAACCACTGATCGAAGGCCGAGGCTGCATTCGCATTCATGTTCCAATGGGCGAAGAATCCTTCAAACACGCCCTCAGGGTAAGTCGTGACCGCCGGGGGCTGGAGCGGTGAGTAGGCGAACCATGCCCAGTAGCCGCCCAGGATGGCCAGGCTGCCCAGCAACTGGCCCCAGGTGCCCGTGCGCCACATCAGGAAGAGGAAAACGTAACCCAGGCCGATCTGTGAGAGCACATTGGTGAAGGTCCAGTTCGTCACGTCCTTCGCGCCCGAGGAGCACAGCACGCCGAGCAGCACGAGCACCATGGCACGGCCCAGAGCATGGAAGAAAAGCTGCCATCCGCTTTCTCCGCTTTCCATCCGCTTCGCATACGAGAACGGCATCGAGACGCCCACCATGAACATGAAGGCCGGCTGGATCATGTCCCACGGCACACCACCCTGCCACGGCACATGGTTCAGCAGTGGAGCGAGGCTGGCCCACACAGTGTCCGGGAATTGTTTACCCATTTGCACGATGCCCAGCCCGCCGGAGACCATGAGCAGCATGATGGCCCCGCGATAGGCATCCAGGGAGAGCAGGCGCTCTTCCCGGCGTGGAGTTGCAGGTGCGGACGTTTCTTCGGCTTCCACCACGGCATGGGTGCTGGACATGGATGACCAGGGCTGGAGATCGAGGGATGGCGCAGACACGGCAGGTGGAACGGGTTTGGTGGTGGTCTCTGGCTTGACCGTGATCGTGGCCGGGGCAGGGAGCACCTCATTGATGATGGGCGTCACCACCGGGGTGCTCGCTGGGGGCAGGGGACGGAGCGTCGATTTCGAGGCCGACGGCGCGGGATTCTCCAGGGCCGCAAGGGTGGGGAGTTCAGGGAGATCGTCCATGGGCGGCATTCAAACCGAATCTCCGCCCCGGCGGCAAGGGAAAAGAACGATCCTCCGGGTTTTCGATAGGGGACGAGGAGAGTCGAGCGCGTGCTTGTGAAAACTTTCACAAAGGGGTTGCCGCGCTCTGGCGTGCCGCGTAAACCTTGCGCCCATGGTCGCCAATGCCGCCCCCGTCCTCACCGACGCTGCCTACGACTCGAAAATCGAAGGCAACGTCATATTCACGCGCGTCGATGCCGCGATTAACTGGATGCGCAAAAACTCCCTCTGGCCGATGCCCATGGGACTTGCTTGCTGCGCCATCGAACTCATGGCCACTGGAGCCAGCCGCTTCGACATCTCCCGCTTTGGGGCCGAAGTCATGCGTTTCTCCCCCCGTCAGGCCGACGTGATGATCGTGGCCGGCACCGTGACCTACAAGATGGCCCTCGCCGTCAAGCGCATCTGGGATCAGATGCCGGAGCCCAAGTGGTGCATCGCCATGGGTGCCTGTGCCTCCAGCGGTGGCATGTATCGCAGCTACGCCGTGCTCCAGGGGATCGACCGCCTCATCCCCGTGGATGTCTATATCTCCGGCTGCCCGCCTCGTCCCGAAGCCCTCCTCGAAGGCCTCATGCGCCTTCAGCGCAAGGTGGAGAAGGAGTCCTCGCTCGCGGAGCAAAAGAAGTCCTTCCTCGAAGCCTTCGCCTGAGTTCATTTTTCACCCCTCATCATTCGTCCTTTCAAGATGACCATCGCCGAAATCGTTTCCGCCCTGAAGCAGAAGTTTGGTGACGCTGTGCTCTCCACCGTCGAGGCACATGGCGAGCACACCCTCTGCGTGACGCTTGCCCAGGTGAAGAACCTCCTTCGTTATTGCCGGGATGAGATGGCGTTCGATTACCTCGTCGATATCTCCAGCCTCGATCACATGGGCGAAGAGCCCCGCTTTGAGATGGTCTATGAGCTTTACGGCTACAGCCACGGCAAGCACCTGCGCATCAAGTCCAGGGTGAGCGAAGACGCCAGCGCACCCACTGTCAGCGATCTCTGGCCCACCGCCGATTGGCACGAGCGCGAGGTCTATGACATGATGGGCATCGACTTCGAAGGCCACCCGGATCTCCGCCGCATTCTGATGTGGGAAGGCTATCCTTTCTTCCCGCTGCGCAAGGATTTCCCTCTGGAAGGACGCCCCAGCGACATGCCCGATGTGGCCTTCACTGGCGTCGCCCCGCTGGAGGGCGGACCCTTCGTCACTTCTGCTGGCGGCAGCGATACCATCACCCGCGAGCCGCGTGCCCGGACGGTGGACTAGCGCGATTACCATCGTGTAACGCCCGCAGTTCACTCTCGCCAAGTCCCCGCCTCTTTGGCAAAAACGTCGCCCACGCATCATGAGCTACCAGATCGCACGCGACGGAGAAACCATCGGACACTTCACCGAGGACGACCTCGTCGTCGCCGTGGAGAACGGCACCGTTCTTGAATCCGATCTGGCCTGGACGGAGGGCATGGACGAGTGGATCACCGTTGAGGAACTCATCGAAGTCGAAGTCATCGAAGAGGAAGACGAAGCCGCGACAGGCTCGTCACCCACTGCGGCCGACGAAGCCTCCAAGCCCATGCTGCGCCCCCTCGGAAGGCCTTTGCCCGAGGCACCTGTTGCGGAGCCGCCCGTGGAGAGGCTGCGTCCTTCGCCTCCCGTTCCCATTCGTCCCCTGGGCTCACCGCAGGCCACCGTTCACTATGCCCCGCATGTGGTGCCCACCGCACCACCTCAGGCCATCGCTGCAACGCCAGACCGCTATGGCCCGCCGCCACCGCAGCGGCAGCCCGGTCATTTTTACACCTCCATTCCCGCAGGCCACTACGGTCCTGCCGGCAGCGCCATCGCCAGCCTTGTGCTTGGCATCCTCAGCGTCGTTCTCTGCTGCATCACCGGCGTGCCAGCGATCATCTGTGGTCACCTCGCCCGTGGAAAGATTCGGCGCTCCGCTGGAGCCTTCAGCGGGCACGGCATGGCCACGGCTGGACTCATTCTTGGCTATGTGACGTCCGTCATCGGACTGCTTTACGGCTTGGCTCTCATTGGCATCGGCCCCAGTGCTTTTGATGCCATGCGAAAAGCAGCTGAGGATCTCCGCATGGGTAGCAGCCAGATCGAGCGAGTGGACCCCGCACGCTGATCGTGGAGCTGAGGAATCCCTTCGCCGCGAGATAGACAAGACGCGCTCCGCCTGTTAAACACGCGCGCGCTCATCCAGCGCGCATCTCCAATCACATGAAGTCCATCATCACCACCCTCGCAGTGTTCAGCGTCGCAGGCCTCGCCGCCGCCGCCGACATCCAGTTGTTCAATGGCAAAGATCTCACCGGCTGGGACGGTAACCTCGATCTCTGGTCCGTGAAAGACGGCTGCATCACCGGCACCACCACCGCCGATCCTGCGGACCCCAAGAAATCCATCCTCAAGCACAACACCTTCCTCGTCTGGCGTGCCGGCACCGTGAAGGACTTCGAACTCACGCTCAAATACAAGATGGTCGGTGGCAACAGCGGCATCCAGTATCGCAGCAAGGAACTCGAGAAAGGCGCGCAAGGCCCCATCATCAGCGGCTATCAGGCAGACTTCGAAGCAGGCAAGACCTACTCCGGCATCCTCTATGAAGAGAAAGGCCGAGGCATCCTCGCCCTGCGCGGTCAGAAGGTCGTCATCAAGGAAGGTGACAAGGAAACCACTGATAAGAAAGGCAACATCAAGAAAGGCCCCAACATCGAAGTCACCGGCTCCGTCGGCGAATCCGATGCCATCCAGGCCGCGATCAAAAACGAAGACTGGAACGACTACAAGGTCATCGCCCAGGGCGGCCACCTTCAGCACTTCATCAACGGCATGCAGACCGTCGATGTGACGGATGAAACCACCGTGGGAGCCAAGGAAGGCCTGCTCGCCCTCCAGATCCACGTCGGCGGCCCCATGCAGGTTCAGTTCAAAGACTTCGTGCTCAAAGAGCTGAAGTAGTCCCACCGCCAGCATAGGCACACTTTAACGGCGACCGGTTTCCCGGCTCGCCGTTTTTTGTGCCCACGAGAGCTGGGAAACCCAACGGGAGTGGAAGGTCAGCTGACCACCTTCTTCACAAAGCACGCCTTCAAGCCAATCGCGATGCCATCCATCTTGCAGGAGATCTCGTGGTCGCCATCGACCAGGCGAATGGGCTTCGATTTTGTGCCCACCTTGAGCACGTCGGAAGAGCCTTTCAGCTTCAGATCCTTGATCATCGCCACGATGTCGCCATCAGCCAGCACATTGCCATAGGCATCCTTCACCACACGCTCAGCATCGGGTGCGTCCGCCACGGCATCCTTCGGCCACTCATGGCCGCAGGTCATGCATTCGAAACGATCAGGGTGAGCGAGAACGTCATTCATCTCGCACATAGGGCAGGCAGGTAAGCTCATGGAGGCGCACCAGACACCAGACCCACCGATGAATCAAGACACGCTCACCGATGGCGAATCACGACTCCGCCTGATCGGGTGATGGAACCCCCGGCCCCTCAGGCAAAGCCGACTCCGCCGGGGCGCTCTCGTCGCTCACGGCTGGCTTTGTGTTCCTGGCGATGAACCTTGCCAGGAAAGGCTTGGGCGCAGCACTCTTACCACCCGACCAGTCACGATGATCGCGCGAAACCTTCACAGGACGGGGGGAACGATTGCGAATTTTCTGACTCCTCATGGCGCGGCATGGATCAATACTCGATCCCTTTCAAATGGAAACCGATGACGAGCACGCAGTGCGACAACCTCCAGAGCCTGCGCCTCCAAGCCTCAGATGCACCACCGCATTTGTGGTCATTCGCGGCCCCTTCGGCTTGGATTCGTGTTCGAAACCTTCACAAAGCGCAGATCGTCGATCTCTTTAATTTTGGTAAAACGGTGCCTCAGCTCGCAGGCGAGTTCGGTGTGGGCACCAGCATCCTTCACCGATAGGTGCAGCCTGCAAGCTCAGACCAACCGGCGCAGCTCGTCCGCAAGGGCCAAGCCTTATGATAGCGCATGGAAGGAATCCTTCATGAGCACCCTCAAGCGCGCGATGCTTCAGGGCGGCTGTTTTGAAGATGCTACGGATGCTCGGCTGGAACTCTTCGAATACATCGAAGGCTACTACAATCATCAACGCAAACACTCCGCACTCGGATACCTCACCCCCAACCAGTTCGAAACCCAAGCCCATAACCAACCCCTAAATTAAGCGACTCTTTGGTCCAATAATCCGTTGCACCTCACTGGTGGGGTGATTGTGATCACGAGTGAAGAGTCTTCTGTGACGCCATCGTCACAGAGCAGAAATTGAGGAAGTCTGGGCGCGATGGAACGGAGCGGGCATCTCACGATGCGTTCCTCTGCTCTCAATGGCTGCTTCGCTCTCTTGTTGCTCTCTCTGGCGGCTGGAGCAGATGCGGCTGCCCCGCCCACCGAGCCATCCCCAGAGGCGGCATCGCAGGCACCCACCGGCAGTGATTCAACAGAAGAACAGCCGCTGATCGGCAATCTCTACGTGCGCGAGTATCGCGTGCAGGGTGCCACGAAGCTGCCGGGCGTGGAGGTGGAGGAGGCGGTTTATCCGTTCATGGGTCCGGGGCGCACGACGGAGGATGTGGACCAAGCGCGCGCGGCGCTCGAGAAGGCCTTTCATGACAAGGGCTATCAGACGGTGTCCGTCACGATTCCGCCACAGTCGCCGAAGAGCGGTGTGATCATCCTTCAGGTGGAAGAAGCAAAGGTGGGACGGCTGCTGGTGCGCAATGCGCGATGGTTCCTGCCGAACAAGATCATGCGCAAAGCGAAGTCGCTGCAACCGGGCACGGTGCCGAACTTCAATGACGTGCAGCGTGACATCGTAGCGCTGAACAAGTCGGCCGATCTGCGTGTGACGCCCGAACTGCTGCCAGGGCTGGAGCCGGGCACGGTGGACATCACCTTGAACGTGGAAGACAAGTTCCCTCTGCACGGCAATATCGAACTCAACAATCGCTACAGTGAGAACACGGTGCCGCTCCGACTCAATGGATCGCTGAGCTATGGCAATCTGTGGCAACTGGGTCACACGGCGGGCTTCAGTTTTCAAATCGCGCCTGAGGACATGGAGGATGCGCAGGTGTTCTCGGCCTACTACTCGCTGCCGGTCTTTGACAACACCTCCTTCATGATCACCGGCACGAAGCAGGACAGCAATGTCTCCACGCTCGGTGGTGCGGCGGTGGCGGGGCGCGGCTACATCATGGGTGCGCGGGCGACGGTGACGCTGCCGGTGCTGGGCTCTGGCTTCTACCATTCCCTGAGCGCTGGGATGGATTACAAGCACTTCGACGAAGATGTCACCCTGGGCGACACGGTGCTGCAGACGCCGATCGACTACTGGCCCTTCAGTCTCTCCTACGCCGCTGGTTGGGTGGGCAAGAAGAGCTTCACGGAACTGAACATGTCTGTGAACATGCACTTCCGTGGCATGGGCAGCGAGACCATCGAGTTCGATAACAAGCGCTACAACGCGGACGGTAGTTACCTCTACTTCCGTGGCGACGTCACTCACACCCACGATCTGCCTTACGGCTTCCAGGTGCTGACCAAGGTGCAGGGTCAGCTCTCCAATCATCCGCTGATCAACAGCGAGCAATTCTCCGCCGGGGGCCAGAGCAGTGTGCGCGGCTACCTGGAATCCGCAGCGCTGGGTGACAATGGGATCGTCGGCACGCTCGAGCTGCGCAGTCCATCCTTCATCGGCAAGGCGGACGAGAAGACGCGCCAGTGGAAGCACGAGTGGCGTGTCTATGCCTTCCTTGAAGGCGGTCGCCTGACCTTGAATGAGGCGCTGCCCGAGCAGCAGGAGCGCTTCGATCTCGCCAGCTATGGCATCGGCACAAGCATCAAGCTGTGGAACCACTTCAACGGCTCCCTTGATGCCTCGCTTCCCCTTCAATCTCAAGGCTCCACGGAAGCCGACGAACTCTTCCTCTCCTTCCGCGTGTGGGCTGATTTTTGATTTCTCTTCTCTCATGGCACTGCCTCGAATTACCCTCATCGTCTCGATCTTCGCCGCCGCCCTTTCGCTGGTGACGCCACTCAATGCTGCTGAAGATCCCAATGCCAAACCCTGGTGGGACAAGAAGTGGCCAACTCGCAAGAAGGTGGTCATCGACACCACGGACAAGGGCATCGCCATCAAGGAAGACATCGGCACGAGCGCGATCCTGCTGCGGCTTCACGATGGCGTCTTCTCCTTCCTCGCCTCCAAGGAAGATGGCAGTGACTTGCGCTTCGTTGCAGATGATCACAAGACGCTGCTGAAGCATCACATCGAGAAGTGGGATGGTCTGCTCAATGAAGCCTACGTGTGGGTGCAGGTGCCTGATCTGAAGGCCTCCGCCAGCCGTGAGATCTGGCTCTACAGCGGTAATGTGACGGACGCCACGAACGTGGCGGATGCCAAGGCGACCTACTCGGAATCTGCGCTGGCGGTGTATCACTTCAATGATCCGAGCGATGCCACGGGCAAGAGCGGTGCCATCGAAGGTGCTGGTGCCCCCGTCTCCAGCTCTCTCGCGGCAGGTGGTCTGCGCGTGCTCGGTCAGGCTCCGGTGACGATCCCTGGCACTCCAGAGAACGAATGGACTGCAGGCGGTGCCTTGACCTGGTCCATCTGGTTCAAGCCCACGGCCTTGCAGCCGAACGCGACGATCTTCAGTCGCCGCGATGGTGCGAACTCATTCGTGGTGCTGGTGGACAACGGCACGCCGTATGTGGAGATCAACAAGCAGCGCTCCACGGCAGGCACCGCGCTCACGCCTGCCCAGTGGCATCACCTTGCCGTCGTCGTCAATGGCACGGATACCAAGGTCTTCGTCGATGGCGCGCCCTACGGCACTCTCGTCGCTGGTTTGCCCGCGTTGAAGGGTCCCTCGCAAATCGGCAAGGACACCACCGGAACCGGCTTCGTCGGTGAGATGGATGAACTGCAAATCTCCAAGACGGCGAATCCAGAGAGCTGGCTGAGGTTTGCCGCCGTCTCACAGGGCATCACCAGTGACGCACAGAAGCTCGTTAGTCTCGGAATGGATGAAGCGGCTGAGATTCACAAGCCGGGCATCATCGAGGAGCATGTTCATTTGTTGGTGGACATCTCCAAGGACCTCACGGTGGACGGCTGGGCGGTGATCATCGCCTGCACGCTCCTCGCGGTAGTGGGCGGCATCATTGCCGTGGGCAAGGTTTTGTATTTGAACAAGATCAGCAAGGCCAGCGAGGCCTTCCTGGATGAGTGGGAAAAAGTGTCCAACGATCTCACCGTCCTGGATGATGCCGACGATGCCAGCATCAAGTCTCTCGGGGGCTCCACCAAGAGCAAGAAGACGCTGAAGATCATGCATCAGTCGCCGCTCTACCACATCTACCATCTCGGCTGCGTGGAGGTGCAGAAACGAATGCAGAGCTTTCAGAAGCTCACGCTCAATCCTAACACGCCGAAGTTTCAGAAGGGCCTCTCGGGTCGCAGCATCCAGGCCATCAAGGCCACCCTGCATGGCGGGCTGATGCGCGAAGTGCAGAAGCTGAATGGGAATCTCGTCTTCCTCACCATCGGCATTGCAGGCGGACCCTACCTGGGACTGCTGGGCACCGTGATCGGGGTGATGATCACCTTCGCCGTCATCGCCAAGAGCGGACAGGTGGAGGTCAACAGCATCGCACCGGGCATCGCCGGTGCCTTGCTCGCCACGGTAGCCGGCCTTGCCGTCGCCATTCCCTGCCTCTTTGCCTACAGCTACATCGCCACCCGCATCAAGGATGCCGTCACCGACATGGAAACCTTCATCGACGAGTTCGTCGCGAAGATGGCGGAGCACTACAAGGAGTAAGCCATGCAAGCCGATTCCAAGAGCTACGACGACATCAACGTCACCCCGATGGTGGACCTGTATCTGGTGCTGCTGCTGATCTTCATCATCATGACCACCGCTGGTGTGCAGGGCGTGAAGGTGAACCTGCCCAAGGCCAGCGCCGCAGCGGCGAAGAAGATGGATGCGCCGAAGATTCAGGCCATCACGGTGGATGGTCAGGGCAATCTGAAGCTCAACGCCACAGCGATCACTTCACTGGCCGATCTCGAATCCAAGCTCGCTTCCGTCAAAGCCCAAACCCCTGACTTCCCCGCCGTGGTGCGTGGTGACGCGGGCACTCAGTATCAGGCCATCATGGATGTGCTGAACGTGCTCGGACGCCTCGGCATCACGCAGGTGGGACTTGCCACCGTCAAGCCAACCAACTGACTCACCTTATGAAATCGAAACGAAGCATGGATCAGGAAGATCTCGAAGAGAGCACGTTCTTCGAGCGCCACTCGTGGATGGCTCCCACCCTCGTTATCGCAGCCCTCGGCGGCGGTGGCTGGTATTTCTTCAGTCAGCAAAGTGATGCGCCCTCCGCACCTGTGAAGAAGCAGGAGATGATCGTGAGCATCCAGATGCCGCCTCCGCCACCACCTCCTCCCCCGCCGCCGCCACCTCCACCACCTCCGCCTCAGCAGGAAGAGATCAAGGAGGAGAAGATGGTCGCCCAGGAGGAGATCAAGGAAGACGAAGAGAAGCCGGACGAGCCCAAGCCTGACGAACCACCGCCAGTGACCACGGGCATCGTGGGCAATGGCCCTCCCGATGGCTTTGGGCTCAGCGCTGGCAAAGGCGGCACTGGAGGCTCGGGCCAGATCGGTGGCGGACGCCGCAGTGGCAGCAAGTTCGGTTGGTATGGGGCCAAGGTGCAATCGACGATCACCAGCGCCATTCGCAGTCACAGCAAGCTTCGCCTTGCCTCCTTCTCAGGCACCACCCGCGTCTGGGTGGACAGCACCGGACGCATCACTCGCGCTACTTTCACTGGCACCGATGAGAACGGAGCCGAGCAGATCCTCGAAGGCGACGTGCTCCAGGGGCTGACCTTGCCCGAAGCTCCTCCCGCCGACATGCCAATGCCCATCGTCATGCGCACCACGGCTCGCCGTCCCTCGTCGATGGCCTCACGCTAATCCATTTGTCTCTCATGCTTTCCAAGCTCCGCACCTTCGCCTCGCCGGGCATCGTCCTGTTGTTCATCCACGCCGCCACGATTGGTCTGCGTGCTGCCGAACCCCCGCTGCCCACCACTGGCGACGTCGCTGCTACTCCGGCCTCCAATCCACTGCTGGAACCTCCGCCACCGGGTTCCCTGCCATCGGTGACGCTGCCTCCATCGGTGCCTCATACACCGACCTCGAATGTCACGATCAACTTGATCAACGCGCTGGTGAAAAAAGGCGTGCTCACGGCTGAAGAGGCTACCGGCATGGTTCAGCAAGCGGAGCAGGAAGCCGCCGCCGTGCAGGCCCAGATCTCCGAAGTGGCAGCACCGCCAATGAATGAAGGTGACGTCCGTGTGACCTACATCCCGCAAACCGTGAAGAACGAGATGCGCGAACTGATCAAGCAGGACGTGCTCGCGCAGGTGAAGTCTGGTGACCTTAAGATCGCTGGCTTCGCTCCTGAATGGGCAGAGCGCATCAAGTTCTTCGGCGACATCCGCACTCGCTTCGAAGCTGACATCTTCCCGCTGGGCAATGACAACACTGGTGCCTTCCCCAACTTCAACGCGATCAATCAGGGCTCGCCCTTCGATGTTGCAGGCACGCAGTTCTCCCCGCAATACAACGTCGATCAGGATCGCTACCTCTTCAAACTGCGGGCGAGACTGGGTGTCGATATTAACCTCGACGAGCATTGGTATGCAGGGATGCGCATTGGCACCGGCAACAGCAGCACTCCGCTCTCCGGCAATCAGACACTCGGAGGTGGCGGCAGCAACTTCAGCAAGTATCAACTGTGGCTCGACCGCGCCTTTGTGAAGTATGAACGCGGTAGTGCGCTGGCAGACGGCATCTCGCTGAGCATCGGTCGCTTCGACAATCCCTTCTTCAGCACACCGCTCACCTGGGCCGATGAGATTGGCTTCGATGGCATTGCCCTTCGCGGCAGCAAGGCACTGGGCTCCTATGGTTCCGTCTTCCTCACGGCGGGCGCGTTTCCGATGTTCAACACGGACTACAACTTCTCTTCGAATCAACCCGCCAAGTTCGAGAGCACCGACCGCTACCTGTATGCAGCTCAGTTCGGTGCTGACATCAATGTCACCGACAAGATCCATGCGAAGTTCGCCGCTGCCTACTATGACTTCCACGGCATCGAAGGACAGCTCAGTGATCCTTACATTCCGCTCACCAATCAAGACGCGGGCAACACGGACTCAACCCGTCCGCTCTTCGCCCAACGCGGCAACACGTATCGTGCGCTTCGCCAGATCGTGCCGAGTGTGATCAACAACTTCGGCACCAGCTACCAGTATCAATACTTCGGCCTCGCCACGCCCTTCAAGGAAGCGGTGCTCACGGGCAAGATCGACTTCAACAACTGGGAGCCTTATCAGCTCTCGCTCATCGGTGAATACGCGAAGAACACCGAATGGAACATGGAAGAGATCAACACCTACGCGGTGAACAATCGCGGAGCTGACCCGGCGCAGGGTCAGGTGGGTGCGTATGATGGCAGCGACACCGCATGGTTTGTGCGGATGCAGTTTGGCAAAGAGAAGTTCGAGAAGGCTGGCGACTGGCGTGCCTGGATCGACTACCGCTACGTCGGCAGCGATGCCGTCGTGGATGCCTTCAATGACGACGACTTCGGCGACGGCGGCACCAACATGGAAGGCTTCAGCCTGGGTGCCTCGGTGGCGATCTCAAAGCGCACGAGCCTCGGCCTTCGCTGGTTCAGCGCCAACGAGATCACCGGTCCGCCTCTCAAGAGCGACATCCTCTTCTTCGACTTCACGACCAAGTTCTAAGTCATGAGAACTCTCCTTTCTTTCCTCCTCTTGGCGATGGTCTCCACGGCTGTCGCCCAGCAAGCACAGCAATCTCCTGCCGACATTGCACTCGCTCGCATGCGCGATGCGATGAAGAAGCAGAATGATCGCATCGCCCAGGCCGATGCCGCGACGGCTACGGCGCAAGCTGCCCAATTCGCCGCCGAAGCCAAGCTCGCCGAGGCGGAGAAGAAGATTGCAGAACTGGTCAAGAACCTCAAAACCGAGACCGAGAAAGCGAAAGCTGATCGCGAGACGGGCGACAAGGTCGTCAAGGACCTCGAAGCAAAGCTCAAGGCCAAGGATGAAATCATTGCCGATGCATCCAAGAAAAACGCGGGCTGGAAAGCCGTCTTCGATCAGGTCAAGGCCGCTGCTGAACAGCGTGGAAGTTTGCTCGAAGAAGCACAAAGCCGGACCATTGCAGCGGAACGAAAAGCCCAGGAACATGAGCGCAAGAACCGCGAGATGTATAAGCTCGGCACCGAAGTGCTGGAGCGATACAAGAGCTTCGGTCTTGGCACCGCGCTGCTCGCCCGTGAGCCCTTCGTGGGCTCGATGCGGGTGAAGTTTCAGAACTACATCAACGACTACGGTGACAAACTTGCCACGCAACGGATTGGCGCTGCGAAGTCCGAAGCTGTCGAAGGAAAGCCGAACGCCTCCAACGAACAGCCGAAGAAGCCGTGAACCATTTCAGTCCTCAACGCGCCCCATCGAACCTCCAGCCTCATCGCAGAACCTTCCCAGGGAAGGTCCTGCTGGCGGTTCACTTCTTATCGCTTCTCACCACCTCGCAGGCGGGTGACATCCTGCGCGGTGGCGCTCCTGCCAATCAACGCAATCCGCAGTTGAACAATGCGGCTACGTCCGCCGCAGCCGACGCGGCGAGGAGCAATGCTCGCGATGCACTTTCGCGAACCACACAGGCCATTGATGCCGTGCGCAACATGCAGAACGCGGCGCGCAATCTGGCGGTGAAGGGCGTCAACAATCTCGGACGCAATCCGAACAATCCGAGTCAGCAGCTCTCCATTGTGCAGGATGGTCTCAATCCGAATGGGTTGAATCTCTCGAAGGTGGTGAGCGGCGCGAATGCGCCGACGCAGACGATTGCCAATGGACGGGCCAACGTCACGGTGAAGCAGACGGCTCAACAGGCTTTCCTTGAGTGGAACAAGTTCAACGTCGGACGCGGCACGACGCTCTACTACGATCAGACGGCGGGTGGCACGAGCGCGGGACAGTGGATTGCGTTCAACAAGGTCAATGATCCGAGTGGCGAGCCCTCGCAGATCATGGGGCAGATCAAGGCGCAGGGACAGGTCTATGTGATCAACCAGAACGGCATCATCTTCGGAGGCACCAGCCAAGTGAATGTGCATGCCCTGGTGGCCTCGTCGCTGCCCATCAATGAGAACCTCACCTCTCGTGGTCTGCTCAACAATCCAGATGTGCAGTTCCTGTTCAGTGCGCTGCCACAAGCGGCGGGTTCCAAGGGCACCCCAGCCTTCACGCCGCCAGCCTCGAATCTCGCGGGTGGCAAGATTGGCGATGTGACCGTGCTGCCCGGTGCCGAACTGACCGCTCCAACCAACGCCGACCATGTGGGCGGACGCATTGCCTTGATCGGAGCCAACGTTACCAACGCAGGCCGCATCAACACGCCGGATGGTCAGACCATTCTCGCCGCCGGACTTCAGGTGGGTTTCACCGCGCACTCGTCGTCGGACCCCAGCCTTCGCGGACTCGATACCTGGGTAGGTGCGATCAAGGACCCGGCCTCTGCGTTGCCTGAGTATGCAGGCACGGTGACCAACACGGGCATCATTGATGCACCTCGGGGCAACATCACGATGACCGGCAAGCGCGTGAACCAGATGGGCATTCTCACTGCGACGACTTCCGTCTCGCTGAATGGACGAATCGATCTGAATGCCAGCTACGACGCGGTGAGCAATCCTGCCTTTGACCCCACGAACAGCGCCTTCGGAGCCCCCTTCCTCTACAAGTCGGCGGGCACGGTGACTTTGGGTAAGAACAGCGTGACGCGCATCATTCCCGAAGTGCTCAGCACTGAGAAGGTGGTGGGCACCAAGCTCGCGCTGCCCTCACAAATCAACATGCAGGGCTCGGTGATTCATCTTCAACAGGACGCGATGGTGCTGGCACCGAATGCCGATGTCTCGATCAAAGCGGGCAAGTGGGACTTCATTGCGAGCGCGAATGCTCCGAAGAGCAATTTCATTTACTCCGGCGGGCAGGTGTATCTGGACAAGGGCGCGTGGATCAATGTTGCGGGTTCGACCGATGCCGTCGCGCAGATGACCGACAACATCGTGACGCTGCAACTGCGTGGCTCGGAGTTTGCCAACTCGCCGCTCAATCGAAACAACGTGGGTGTCCGTGGTGTGGACATCACCCTGGACCTTCGCCAGCAGGGCACCTACAACGGCTTTGCCTGGGTGGGCACGCCGCTCGCGGATGCCACGGGTTACGTGGGCTTGATCCAGCGAGACGTGGCGCAGCTCACCGGAGCTGGAGGCAATGTGAGCATCCACTCGGGTGGCGCTGTCATCATGCAGCCAGGCTCTGGTATCGATGTCTCTGGAGGCTTCGCCAACTACAACGGCGGCATGGTGCGCACCACGCGTCTCCGCTATGGCAATCACATCTTCGACATTTCGCAGGCCACACCAGATCGCGTCTATGATGGCATCTACACTGGCACCTTCACCGAGACCAGTTCGCGTTGGGGCGTGACAAAGACTTACACCGTTCCCTTCATGCTCGGCGAACACTACGAGCCCGGTTACACGTATGGCTACAATGGCGGAACCATCAACATTCACGCGCCGTCGATGGCACTCGATGGCGCGCTGCGAGGCAACACGGTAAACGGTCCACGCCAGCGTGATCTCCAGGCGACGCCAAGTTCACTTAACCTTGCTTTCGAAGCTCAGAAGGCACAGGCACCGAACTACGTCACCTTCTCTCCCACACCGCCCACGGTGCTCTTCCAGTCGGGCGTCACTCAGCAAGCCGCGAATCCGTTCGCTCTCGATGCTAGCGGCAATCCTGTCGCGCTTCGTGATGATCGGGTGAAAACGGTGGTGCTGTCGTCGGAGGCCTTGAAGGAGAACGGCTTTGGCTCGGTGACGGTCAAGAATGTCGATGGGCGCATCATCGTGGCCGAGAATGAGAAGCTCGACCTCGGACCTCGCGGATCGCTGACCTTATCGGGAGCCAACATTGATGTGCTCGGTCAGATCTCTGCACCGGGTGGCTCGGTGACCATGAATGCCTACAACTTGTCGCCTTCCATGGTCGAGGAGTTGAAGAACAGCACCACGCCATCGACTCCCACTGCTAGTGGCACTCGTGGCGTCGTGACGTTGGGCAAGGACGCTCTGATCAATACAGCGGGACTCATCGTTGATGATCGCCTCAGTGCGCCTGATCCCTTCGAACTCACCATCGCGATCAGTGGCGGCCAGGTGAACATCAATGCGTATTCTATCCTGCTCGATGAAGGAAGTCTGATCGACGTGAGCGGCGGTGTCCGCGTTGATCCGTTCGGCAAGCGGGTCTATGGCAATGCCGGTGGCATCAGCCTCATCGCCGGACGTGATCTCAATCTGCCAGGCGTGATCGGTGGCGAGCTTGCCCTCAATGGAAGACTGCGAGGCATCGCTGGCATGGGCGCGCTGGGTGGTTCGCTGTCGCTCCAGGCACAGCGCATTCAGATCGGCGGGGCGGGCACAAGCACGGCGGATAATCTCGTCTTGCAGCCTGGCTTCTTCAGTGAAGGCGGTTTCGCCTCCTTCAGTCTCACGGGCATCAACGGTCTCAGCATCGCTCCAGGGACCGTCATTGAGCCTGTTGTGAAGAGCACCGTGGCAGTGCTCTACGGAGACAATCGTGACACAGCGGTGATGCGTGAGGTGCTGATGCCCGAGGGGATGCGCTCGCCGGTTAGCCTGACCTTTGCTGCGCTGGGTGTGGTGGATGATTTCAGTCGCGAGATCAAAACGGTGGGTGCGGTGAGCATGGGTGAAGGTTCGCTTATCAAGGCGGGTCCCTTCGGTAGCGTGAATTTCAAGGGCGATACCGTTTCGATCCTGGGTGATGTCTTTGCTCCTGGCGGGCTGATCTCGATTACGGGCGCGAAGAGCTATCCGACCAACAATCCGAATCCGCCGAATGCCTTGAGCACGGTCTATGTGGGTCCGAATTCAACGCTATCGACTGCGGGCACCGTCATCATCACGCCCGATGCCTATGGTCGGCGCACTGGCATGGTCTTGCCCGGTGGAGCGATCAACATCAGCGGCAACATCGTGATGGAGCGAGGTTCTGTCTTGGATGTGTCTGGCACGAGTGGCGAGCTAGACATCGCACCTGCGTATCTGGGTCTCACCGTCACAGGTGACTACCTGGACGGCAGCATCCGCGTGCCTGTCACCAGTGGTCTGACGACGCCTGTGTATGGCACGGCGGCCTTCCGCACGACCATCGACAGCAGTGGTGGCAGCATCGTTCTCAAAGGCTCGCAGATGCTCTTCACTCATGCACGCTTGCTGGGCGAAGCGGGTGGCCCCACGGCATCGGGCGGCACGCTGGCGGTATCTTCTGGACGCTTCTATCTCAACAGCGCCACCCACTTCCCGAGCGACACCAACTTGGTCGTAAGCCAGACGGGCTCAGACGTTCCCGCCACGTTCTTCGGTCCAGGCAGCGCAGGCGTTGGTCTCGCAGTTCGGGGAGCTGGTGGTGCCGTGATTCCTGGCATGGGCTACTTTGCTGCCAATGACTTTGCCGCAGGTGGTTTTGATTCGCTCAGTCTGGGCGGTAACGTGCAGTTCAAAGGACCCGTCACCTTGAATGCGCAGGGCTATCTCCAGATTGCGGATGGTGGCTTCCTCGCGGCAGACTCGACGGTGAATCTGACGGCCAAGTATGTCGCCATCGGCACCGCCTTCAAAGCGCCGCTCCTCCCGACTCAGGTGCAGAATCCCTTCCTCCTGGACAGCAAGCCTTACTACTTCGCACCGACCACAGGAGCAGGCCGTTTGAATATCACCGCTGACCTCATCGACATCGGCAATCTCACGCTCACGGGCATTGGCAATGTGCGCATGACTGCTGCCAGCGACATCCGGGGCAATGGCACCTTCAGCATGGCGGGCGATCTTTTTATGCGTGCGGCACAGATCTATCCGACCACGGGCAGCGTCTTCACCATTGCCGCCTATAACAGCCCTGGCAATACGGGCAGCGTCACGTTTGCGAGCAATGGCACGGTGCATCTGCCCCTCTCGGCAGGCGGCACTCTCAATGTGTATGCCACCACCATCACGCAAGGCGGTGTGCTCAGAGCGCCCTTCGGCGTGATCAATCTCGGCTGGGATGGCACGGGCACTGCGCCCGCCAATCTCGTGGTGGGTGACAAGCTGACGGCACCAATCACGCAGCAGCTCACACTCACGAATGGAAGCATCACCTCAGTCTCAGCGATTGATCCGATCACCGGACAGGGAATCCTCATTCCTTACGGCACCAGTCCGAACGGGACGAACTGGATTGATCCCGCCGGCCTGGACATCACTGCCTCGGGACCTCCGAAGAAAGGCATCAACCTCGCGGGCCAGAGCCTGACCACGGAAAGTGGCTCGGTGATTGATCTTCGAGGTGGAGGCGATCTCTTCGCCTATCGCTGGGTGACCGGATTGCAGGGCACCAACGACATCCTGGCGTCCACAGGTGCCTTCGCCGTGCTCCCTGGCTACGGCTTCAACTTCGCTCCTTATGGTGCCTTCAATTCAGCAACCGAAGCTACGAATCTCAATGGCGATCACGGCTACGTGAACAGCAAGCTGCATGTGGGGGATCGCATCTATCTGGATGCTGGCAGCGGTCTCTCGGCTGGCTACTACACCCTGTTCCCTGCTCGCTATGCCTTGATGCCTGGAGCCTTCCTGGTCACTCCTCAAAGTGGCGCACCGATCGGCACCTTCTTGAAGCCCGATGGTGCGACGTTGGTGAATGGCTATCGCGTGAGCGCCTATAACGGAGCACTCGATCCGGTCATCTACGGACGCTACGAGATTGCTCCTGCAGCGACGATTGCGGAACGCGCACAGTATGAACTGTTCTTCGCGAACACGTTCTTCAAGGACTACGCCGAGAAGCACAACCTTAGCGTGCCACGACTTCCCACAGACTCGGGACAGCTCGTCTTCCAGGCCACCAGCGCCATGGATCTGAATGGCAAGGTGCTGTCCGCCTCGCTCAGCGGAGGGCGCGGTGGCTTGATCGACATCAGCAGTCCGGTGGACATCATCATCGGCACGGCGAACACGCCGGAGATCGCGGGCTCGCTTGTGCTTGATGCGAAACAGTTGAGCAGCTTCGGAGCGGAGAGCCTGCTCATTGGCGGCATTCGAACGATTGGTGCCAATGGCACGACCGTCGCGGTGAAAACGAACAGGCTAACGCTGGCCAACGATGTGGCCAATGCCCTCATGGGACCCGAGATCATCCTCGTCGCCAACAAGCGCCTCACGGTGGACCCTGGGGCTGTGCTCAAACAGACGGGCGGCTATTTCGGACCCGCCGATACGCTCCTGTTGGGCTCTGCCAGTGTTGCAGGCAGCGGCGATGGTCTGCTCCTCCGCGTGAGTGCTGATCAGAACGCCCAGATCATCCGATCCGGCATCACAGACGCGAGCACCGTGCCGAACAAGACAACGCTACCACGCATGGACCTCGGGATTGGCTCCAGCATCTCGGGCACCTCGGTGATCGTCGATTCCACGTATGCAACCAATCTCACCCTCGGTGCCGAGATCACCGGCAAGGCCGTCTCATTGAACAGCGGCCAGATCAGCCTGGAACTTAGCGGCGCACGCGCGCACAGCTTAATCGACTCCGCGACCGATGGACTCATCCTCACCAGCGCCGACTTGCAGCGCTTCCAAACCTCGGACTCGCTTTCACTGCTAAGCTACTCGTCCATTGATGTGTTCGGCACCGGGTTTATCGGTGACGCATCGGTGAAGAAACTTGCGCTTCATGCTGGCGAGATTCGTGGCTTCGATCAAGGCACCGGCACGGTCACTTTTGCCGCTCAGACCATCACCTTGGACAACAGTGGCAATGGTCGCGTGCCCGGTGTCGTCGTCACGCCGCCAAAGGGAACCCTGAGATTCGAGGCAGATACCATTCGGATTGGTTCGAATGCCATCCAGATCGACCAGTATGCCAATCTCGACCTCAATGCATCACAGGGCCTTTACCTTGATGGCACCGGTGGACTGGCGATGGCTGGGAACCTGAACGTGAATGCGCCCTTCATCGCTGCATCCCGCTCGGCGACGCAGTCGCTCACAGCTGGTGGCGCGCTGGCGATCAACTCGCCGGGTGGAAGCGGAGCCGTCAATGGAGGCCTCGGTGCCAGCCTCACGCTGCAAGGCACGTCCGCCGTGGTGAATAGCGACATCATCCTGCCCAGTGGTCGTCTCTCGATCACGGCTACCAGCGGTGACCTCTCCATCGGTGGCAGGCTGGATGTGGGCGGCACTGGCCAGACATTCTACGATGTGACCCAATACACGGACGCTGGCACGATCACGTTGTCTTCCAACACGGGTAACGTGAACATCAATGCGGGGGCCACGCTGAATCTCGCTGCCGCAAGCGGTGGCGGTAACGCGGGCACGCTCAAGGTCAACGCTGCCCAAGGCTCCGTGGCATTCAACGGCAGCCTGCTCGGACAAGGCGGGACCGGTGGACGGGATGGTTCGTTCGCACTCGATGTGAAGACTCTGCCAACCATCAGTGCGCTGAGCAATACACTCAACAGCGCAAGCTTCACCGACTCGCGGGCCATTCGTGTTCGCACCGGAGACGTCGTCATCGACGGCACCTCCACCGCCCACAGTTTCACGCTGTCGGCCGATGCAGGCAAGATTGACGTGACTGGACTGATTGATGCCGGTGGCACGACAGGCGGAACGATCAACCTCGTGGCCTTCAAAGGGCTCAATCTCCTGGCGGGTTCCATACTCGATGCCTCGGCCACCCAGTTTGACAACGCAGGCAAGGGCGGTGCGATCACCCTTGAAACGCGCGGGGATAGCGGAGGCACTATCAACATCGCGACCGGATCCACGGTTGATCTTCGAGTCGGAGCAACAGCTCAGCTCGGACAGTTTGCTGGCACGCTCCACCTTCGTGCGCCTCAGAATGCCGCCGCGACCGACGTGTTGATCGACGCGATTGGCGGAAATGTGCTAGGCGCATCGAGCATCGTTCTGGAAGGCTTCAAGACCTACAGCCTCTCGGGCACAGGACTCATCACGAGCGCTCTTCGCACGAGCATCTCGACCAACGGCACGACTCTTGGTAACAACGCTGCTGCTATCGCCAATCGCGTGCTCGCGGGCAATAGCGCTGTCAGCGTTCAAGTGGGAGCCGAACTCATCAGCACGGGCGACATCACCCTGGGCAATCTGACGCCCGGCGGCACAAGCAGTGCGTGGGACCTCTCGACCTTCCGCTTCGGCACGAAGCAAGCACCTGGCGTGCTGACGATGCGGGCCGCTGGAAATCTCGTTTTCTATGAAGCGCTGAGCGATGGCTTCCAGAGTGCCGCGTATGACGCTACACTGCTCGGATTTAACAACCAATTATCAGCCAACTCGCAGTCCTGGTCTTATCGTCTCACGGCAGGAGCCGATCTCACCGCAGCCGATGTGCGGCAGGTGAATACGGCTGGAACTGGTTCCTTGCTATTGGGTCGCGACGCGGGCACAGGCAATGATTCCGCATCCAACATCGGCACCAATGCGAAGACGGCCACCGCAGTGGCGGGCAAGTTCCAGGTGATCCGAACAGGCAGCGGTAGCATCGTCATCAACACGGCCAAGGATGTGCAACTGCTGAATCAGTTCGCCACGATCTACACCGCAGGCACGCAGGTGGCGGACCCTACCTTGGGAGGCACCTTCGATACCCCCAACACGAGCCTTTCCGGCTTGATGGGCAGTCTTGGATCGGTGCAGCAGCTTCCTGGTTATGCGGCTCAGTTCACGATGGCGGGTGGCAATGTAAGCATCAACGCGGGCAACGACATCACTCACCTGACCCGCAATGGCTCCGGTCAGTTGATCGCTGACTCCTCTCGGCAGTTGCCAAACAACTGGCTCTACCGGCGTGGTTACGTCGATCCCCTCACGGGTCAGTTTGGTGCAGCGAAGGCTGGCGACATCGCTTCCACGGCGTGGTGGGTGGATTACAGCAACTTCTTCGAAGGCGTGGGTGCGCTGGGCGGTGGCAATGTGACGATGAACGCAGGGCGCGACATTGCCAACGTCGATGCCGTTATTCCCACCAATGCACGGATGAGCAAGGGCACGCCGAATGCTGCCAACTTGGTCGAGCTGGGTGGCGGTGACTTGCGTGTCACCACCGGGCGCAATCTTGACGCTGGCATCTACTATGTGGAGCGTGGTCTCGGGAACTTGAATGTCGCGGGCAGCATCATCACCAACAGCACGCGCTCTCCGTCACTAACGATCATCACCAGCAGTGCCGCGCTTGCTCCAGAGACATGGTTGCCGACGACACTCTTTGTGGGTCGCAGTCAGTTTGATGTGAACGCTCGCGGCAGTGTGCTGATGGGTCCCACGGCCAATGCTTTCCTCCTGCCTCAGGGGTTCAACAACACTTTCTGGTATAAGACTTACTTCAACACTTACTCCGCCAGCAGTGGCGTAAGTATCAAGTCCCTGAGTGGCGATGTGACCTTGCGCAACGCAGTCACCATGCCGGTGACTGGCAATGGTGCGGCCACTCCCATGCTCCAGGCGTGGACGCAGAACGTGCAGCTATTCAATGCCAACACGCCCACGGCTTCGTTCTACCATCCGTGGTTGAGATTGGCCGAGTCGCGCGTCGATCCCTTCGCCACCACCACGAGTCTCCAGCCAGGCTCGCTTCAGGTGACGGCCTTTGGAGGCAATGTAAATGTGGTGGGTTCCCTGACGCTTTCGCCATCACCAACGGGCACCCTCGACCTTCTCGCCCGTGGTGCGGTGAATGGACTCCAGATTCATGGCAGCACGAACATCAACAGCGTTTCGACCAAGGCCTGGGGTGCCTCGCGCATCAATCTGTCCGATGCGAATCCAGCGGCGCTTCCTGGGGTGACAAGTCCGTTCGCTTACCAGACCATCGCGGGTCTGACGCAAAGCCTAGCCAACTCGACTGGCGATGCCTTCCTCCAGTTCATTGATGTGCAGTTCCGCGAGTCCGGTTCTACCGAAGGCAGCTTTGGTGTGCTGCAAACCAAGCAAGCCCTTCACGCTCAAGGCATTCTCCATCTCAATGACACGCAGCCGTTGCGCATCTATGCCACGGGTGGTGACATCTCCGGCATCACGCTCTTCTCGGCCAAGGCAGCACGCGTTGTGGCTAGCGAGGACATCACTGACATCGCGCTCTACATTCAGAATACCAAGGCCGATGACGTCAGCGTGGTGGCCAGCGGCGGCGACATCATCGCCTACGATGCTAGCTCCCCGCTGCGCACTCTGGCCACTCGCACAGGCAATGCATTGAACATCAACGAGGTGCCGCTGGCGGGTGATATTCAGATCAGCGGTCCGGGCACTCTGGAAGTGCTTGCGGGACGCAATCTCGACCTCGGCACCGGTGGCAACAATGCCGATGGCACAGGAGTTGGCATCACCAGCATTGGCAATGGACGCAACCCAAGTCTGCCATTCGATGGTGCCAATATCATCGCCGCAGCAGGCATCGGCCCGTCGTTTGATCTCAGCAGCAGCGCGCTTGATTTCGACGCCTTCGTCAGCTCCATCGGCAGCGGCACATCGGGTGGTCACGACTACTTCGCCGAGTTGGGCGATCCCAAGGTGAAGACACTCGCCGACTACAACAAGCTCAGCGACGAAGAACAGAAGCGCATTGCCCTCGGGCTCTTCTTCATGGTGCTCCGTGATGCTGGGCGTGACCACAATATCGCAGGCAGCCCTGGTTTCGGCAATTACAGCGCAGGCGAGGCTGCGGTCACGACATTGTTCAAAGGCAGCTCTTGGGACGGTGAGATCTCAACACAAGCCCGCGACATTCGAACCAAGAGCGGAGGCGGCATCACATTGCTGGCTCCCGGTGGTGGATTGACCTTGGCAGACAGTGTGATTGGCACTCCGCTCGCACCTCCAGGCATCATCACGGAAGGTGGTGGATCAATTCACATCTTCGCCAAAGGCGATGTGGACATCGGCATCGCTCGTATCTTCACCCTTCGTGGTGGCGACGAAGTGATCTGGTCATCCGAGGGCAACATTGCAGCCGGTTCTTCATCGAAGACGGTGCAGTCGGCTCCCCCTACACGCGTGATCATTGACCCCCAGAGCGGTGATGTGAAGACCGACCTTGCGGGACTCGCGACGGGTGGTGGTATCGGCGTTCTCGCCACGGTGGCGGGAGTGCCGCCAGGCAGCGTGGACCTCATCGCTCCGCGTGGCACGATTGATGCAGGCGATGCAGGCATTCGATCCTCTGGCAATCTCAATATCGCTGCCGTCAGCGTTCTCAATGCGAGCAATATCAGCGTCGGTGGCAGCACCGCTGGCGCGCCTGCGGCACCTGTCGCATCGGCTCCCAATGTGGGCGGCATGACTTCATCTTCCAATGCTGCTGCGGCATCGAGCAACACCGCTCAAGCGCAGGCAGGAAAAGCAGCAGCCCAGCAGCAAGCAACGACCACGCAGTCACAGGAAGAACTGCCCAGCATCATCACCGTGGAAGTCATCGGCTATGGTGGTGGCGAGGGCGAGGAGGAAGAAGAGGATGAGGAATTGAAGAAGAAAAAGGGGCGTCCTTGAGGCACCCTTGGCCACATTGTGCCATTTCATCGAGAGGCATCTGCCAAAGGGGCTGATGCTGGCGCGACTGAGGTCCATCTCTTCTTCGTGACGCTTCGATCACTGACACATTCGTCACTTCGTGTTCTTCGCCGTGTGACGAAATACTCAGTGAAGCAATCTTCACTTACGATGTTTAGCGCGAATCACCATCGCGGGCTTGAGGCTGAACATGCGACCAGCTCTTCGCTTCCACATTCCCCATTTGCTTGCGGGCTTCTCAGCGATTGTTCTGCTGCCTCTGACGGCCACGGCCCACGGCACGTTCCATGAGATGATGGATGAGTTACAAAGCGAACTCGCGGCGCGGCCGAATGATCCGGCGCTGATGATTCGCCGGGCATTTTTGGAAGTTGAGCACTCGGAGTGGCAGGCTGCGCTGGTGGACCTGGAGAAGGCGGCGCGGCTGGGGGCGGATGAAGGTGACTTGGTTTTTCTGCGTGGTCGTGCGCTGGCGGCAGGAAAGCAATGGCAGGCGGCATCGGCAGCACTGGATGAATTCTTTGCCACGCATCCGCCGGTTGCCGTCGCTCATGTGGAGCGGGCGCGCGTGCGCTTGCAGTTGAAGGAACCGAAGGCCGCGCTGGATGACTATCGAGCGGCGTTGAAGCTCTCGCCCAAGCCGGAGCCTGAACTCGTGATCGAAGTGACGGAGGCGCTCGCAGCACAGTCCTTGAACGACGAAGCGCTGGTGGTGATCGGCAAGGGCATCGAGGTCATCGGCAATGTGCCGCAGCTCGTGCTCAAGGCGATGGAGTTGGAGATCGCTGCGAAGCGCTTCGATGCGGCGCTCACTCGCGTGGAGGCGATGGCGAAGATGATGCCACGCGCGGAGCCTTGGATGGCTAGGCGCGCCTCGGTGCTTGCTCAGGCCGGTCGCTATGATGATTCACGCGCCGCTTGGATTGCTCTTCGCGATCATCTTCTAGCCCTGCCCAATCTTGAACGGGGCTCGCACGCGATGAGCACGCTTCTCCAGCAGTCCAACGAGGCGCTCGCTGCCTTGGCTCAAGTCTCATCACCGTCCCCTCAAGCCTCCGCCATCACCCCATCCAAGCCATGATCCGATCACTCTTCTTCACGCTAGCCTTTTCAGTCGGGCTTGCCCAGGCCCAGGTGAGTTACACCGGCGGTGTTTACAAACAGGACTTCAACGCCCTGCAAGGCACGACCAATAATGCCACTGGTCAGGCATGGACGGACAACAGCACGCTGCCGGGTTGGTATTCGAGTCACACCACTTACGGCGTGACCAATGGGACCATGGGCGGCACGGCGGCGACATTTGATGGCACTTCGGTGGCGAACAATGTGGGCCTGTTCAGCTTTGGCGCAGCCAGCAGCACGGACCGCGCACTGGGTTCGCGTGCGACCTCGGGTGTCGCTGGCATGTCGAACATCTACTATGGTGTGCGGCTCAAAAACGACACCACGCAGACGATCACGTCGTTCAGTGTGATGTTCACTGGTGAGCAGTGGCACAAGAACGGAGGCACTACGGTGCACACGCTACCCTTGCAGTATCAGCTCGGTGCCACGTCTATCGCTGCGGGCTCCTGGACTGCTGTGGCCATGTTCAGTTCTCCCGTGAACACCGCGACGATCGCCAGCCTGGATGGCAATGCCGCTGCGAATCGTCGGGGCGTGGGCGGCAAGATCACAGGTATCTCTTGGGCTCCAGGTGCGGAACTGTGGATTCGCGTGGCCGATGGGAATGAGTCCGGTAACGAGCAGGCCATGGGCATCGACGACTTTCACTTCATCGCGGATGATGAGTCGGGCGTTTTTTTGAATGGCCACAGCAGCTACGTGACGATGGGTTTCGGCGCGACGGTGTCCTCGCTGAACACGAGCAGCTTCACCGTGGAGTGTCGTTTCATCCGCACCGGTCCTGGCGTCACAGCATCGACTGGCACGGGTGGTGTGACCACTGCGATCCCCTTGGTGGCCAAGGGAGTGGGCGAGGCGGATAATGATCCGCGTGATGCCGACTACTTCCTAGGCATCGACAATGCGACAGGTCGGCTCTGTGCTGACTTCGAACAGAAGGTGGCGACCACAAGTCCTGGTGGCACCAGCTATGCCGCTGGTCAAAACTTCCCCGTCTATGGCACCACCGTTCTTCAATATGGCGTGCCATATCATGCGGCGGCGACCTATGATACGGCCACGGCAACGTGGAAGCTCTATCTCAATGGAGTGGCCGAGACGACCACGCAGACGATTCCCACGTATGTCGGTGTGGTGCCCAATGACGCTAACACGCAGGGACTCGGCATCGGCACGACGGTGAACTCCACAGGAGCACGCGCTGGCTTCTTCCACGGCTTGATTGATGAGGCACGCATCTGGAACTACGCACGCTCGGAGGCTGAGATCGCCGCCAACATCGACGTGGAGATTGCCTCGGCGACGGGGCTGCTCGGACGTTACAGTTTTGATGAAGCAACGGGCACCACAGCCGCAGGAACGAATGCCGCTGGTGGCACGGCACCTGTTGGCACACTCGCGGGCACGGTCTTGCCAGTGTGGGTGAATGCGAAGGCGCTGGTCGTGAACAATGCCCCGACCGTGGCGATTACCACACCTGCGAACGGCTTCAGTGCGATGGCACCCGCCACGGTGAGCATTGCAGCGACGGCGAGCGACACCGATGGCACAATTGCGAAGGTGGAGTTCTTCAATGGCACGACGAAAATCGGCGAGGACACCAGCGCGCCTTTTCAGTATGACTGGAGCCGCACCAACGCGAACACCGGCACGTTCTCACTCACGGCCAAGGCGACCGATAACGGTGGTGCCGTAGCGACTTCGGCAGCGGTGAGCATCACCATCACGCCCAACTCGAATCAAGCGCCCGTCGTCACGCTCACCGCTCCGGCGAACAATGCGACCGGAGTCGGCACGAGCACCACGTTGAGTGCTCCGTTGGTTGATCCAGAAGGCGACGCCATGACGGTGACGTTCTATGGCCGCAAGGCCGCGCCTGCAGTTCCTGGCGCGGACTTCAGCCTGATCCAGGTGCCGGACACACAGTTCTACTCCGAGAACACAGGCCGCAATCCGTCCGCTGGCGGCACGGGAGCAGTGATCAGCATCTTCAATGCGCAGACACAGTGGATCTCTGACAATCGCAACACGCGCAACATCGCCTTCATCGCTCACATGGGGGACATGGTGCAGAATGGTGACTCCATTTTGCAGGAGTGGATCAACGCCAGCGGCGCGATGAGCACCCTGGAGAATCAAGCCGTCACGCAGCGTCCGTATGGCCTGCCCTGGGGTGGCGCACCTGGCAATCACGACATCGGCACCGGTGGTGGCACAGGCACGACGACGAACTGGAACGCCTACTTTGGCACCGCGCGCTTCACGGGTCGCAACTACTTCGGTGGCAACTACGGCACGGATAACAACAACAACTACCAGCTCTTCAGCGCGAGCGGACTCGACTTCATCGTGATCAATCTTGCCTACCGCACCACGGCGGACACTGCCGTGCATGACTGGGCAGACGCCTTGCTGAAAGCCTATCCGAACCGTCGTGGCATCGTCACCAGCCACTGGATCATTAACACCGGCAACCCGGCCACCTTTGGCGGGCAGGGCCAGGCGATCTACGACAACCTGAAGGACAACCCAAACCTCTTCCTCCTGCTCTGCGGTCATGTGCATGGCGATGGTCGCCGCAGCGATACGTTCGGCGGACGCACGGTGCACAGTATCCTGCACGACTACCAGGATGCGAGCAATGGCGGCAATGGCTTCATGCGCATCCTCACCTTCTCGCCTGCGAACAACACGATCACGAGCGAGACATGGTCGCCTACTTTGAATCGTGCAGCGACCACGGCCGATGTCTCCACCAGTCAGGGCACCTACACCCTGACCTACAACATGCAGACCAGCCTCACGGACTGGATTCCGCTGGGCTCGGTCAATGTCGCTGCGGCTGGCACCACGGCCTCGTTGAACTGGATCGGACTCGAGCCTGGAAGTGACTATGAATGGTATGCCACCGCGAATGACACGATCAATCTCGGCACCAGTGGCACGAGCCGCTTCAGCACGACGGCCAACAACGCTCCGACAGTCGCCATCACCGCACCAGCGAACAACACGAGCATCACGGCTCCGGCTTCGTTTGTGATCGCGGCCAATGCCAACGACACTGACGGCAGCATCGCTCGCGTGGAGTTCTACCAGGGCAACACCAAGCTCGGCGAGGACACCACGGCTCCGTATGAGCAGAGCGTCAGCGGACTGCTGGCTGGCGGTTATGTGTTCAGTGCCATCGCGGTGGACAACGTGGGAGCCGTCACGCTGTCCAGCATCGTCAACGTCACTGTGAACGCCTCCATGCCGCCAACCGTGAGCATCACTGCACCCGCGACTGGCGCGACCTTCGATGCGCCAGCGACGATCAGCATCACCGCCGATGCATCTGATGGCGATGGCACGGTGAGCAAGGTGGAGTTCTTCAATGGAGCGACGAAGCTCGGCGAAGACATCACCTCGCCCTACTCTTACGAGTGGACCGGCGTCATCACGGGGAGCTACTCGATCACTGCCGTTGCCACGGACAATGCCAACACCAGCACCACGTCGGCAGCCATCAGTGTAACGGTCACGAACGTGGAGAACGTGGCACCGAGCGTCTCGATCACCTCGCCAGCTAACAATGCGAGCGTTGCTCGGGCTGTGCCACTCACACTCAACGCTACGGCCAGCGACACCGATGGCACGGTGAGCAAGGTGGAGTTCTTCGATGGGGCAACGCTGCTCGGTGAGGACACCTCCGCTCCCTTTGCCTTCACCATTGCTGCCCTGACGAGCGGCCCGCACACCTTCACTGCGAAGGCCACAGACAACGACGCAGGCACCACGACATCGAGTGTGGTGAACGTCACCGGCGATCCCGCGCTCTGGGCATACAGCGAGAACTTCGACAGCATGGGCACCGGCACCGCACCTCCCAGCGGCTGGTCATTCTACGGTGTGTTCGGCGGGGCGAACACGACCTACACGGATAGCATCGCGATCCCAGCGAGCGCTGCTGCTGGCGGCACGCTGAACAACACGCTCACGGCATCTACCACCTTCACCACCTCCAGCAACACAGCAGGCTTCAACTACGCCTTGCCCGCATCGCCCACAGATCGCGCGCTTGGCACTTCGCCCACGAGCGGGCAGTTCATCGCGCTGCAACTCAGCGTGGTGAACGGCAGCGGTGCAGCGCTCACGAACATCCGGCTGGGCTATGACATTCGCCGCTTCACGGAGCCGGCGAGTGCGAATGAACTGCCAGGTTATGTGCCCTTCTACAGCCTCGACAACGGCACGACCTGGAACGCTCTGCCCGCTCTGGTGCAAACCATTGCCACGGTGCCCAATACGGTTGGTGTCACCACTATCGCGCCTACCACGATCACGCTCGTGAGCCCTTGGGCCAGTGGTGCCACGTTGCTCATTCGTTGGTTGGATGACAACGCCGTCGCCACCTCGCCGGATCAAATCATTGGCCTGGACAACGTCACCATCACGCAGCCTATCGGCCAGGTGCCGACTGTTGCCTTGACCGCACCCGCGAACAACACGGTCGCTTACCTTGGTGACACCATCAGTCTCACTGCTGATGCGAACGATAGCGATGGCACGCTCACGAAGGTGGAGTTCTACCAAGGCAGCACCAAGCTCGGCGAAGACACTGCTGCACCGTATGAGTATGCGTGGAGTGGCTTTACCGTGGGAAGTTACAGCCTCAACGCGCGCGCCACGGACAATGATGGCAATGTCAGCACGTCCGCGATCATTAACGTCACCATCAACACCACACCGGGCAGCGGCACGCTGACACGCGGTCCGTATTTGAATCAGAACAATCAGAACAGCATCATCATCCGGTGGCGCAGCAGTCAGAGTGTGGTCGGTCGCGTGCGCTACGGGGCCTCTCCGACCACGCTCACGAACACCGTGGATGAGTCTGCCGCGCAGACAGACCATGTGGTGCAACTCACGGGCCTGACACCGGCCACACGCTACTACTACAGCGTGGGTTCCGCCTTGGACACCCTGGCGGGCGGAGATGCCGAGCACACCTTCCGCACCTCGCCCACGCCTGGCACGGCGACTGATACTCGCATCTGGGTGGTGGGTGACTGTGGACGAGGCAATCAATTCCAAATGGATGTGCGCGACGCTTACTATGCCTGGACTGGATCGCGCACGCCGGACCTGTGCCTGCAGCTCGGTGACAATGCCTACAACTCCGGCACCGACAGCGAATACCAAACCGGCTTCTACAACATCTATCCCACCACCTTCCGCAAGATGCCGCTGTGGAGCACACTGGGCAATCATGATGCGAACAACGGCAGCACCAGCCCGACGGCGAGCTTCCCCTACTTCGACATGTTCACCTTCCCGACGAATGGTGAGTGCGGCGGCGTTCCTAGCGGCACCGAACGCTATTACTCGTTCGACTACGGCAACATTCACTTCATCTGCCTGGACTCGCAGAGCACGCTCGCGAACAGCAGTCCCACCGCGCCGCAAACCGTGTGGTTGCAGAGTGATCTGGCCAGCAACACGAAGACCTGGACCATCGCCTTCTTCCATCATCCGCCCTACACCAAAGGCAGCCACAACAGCGACACCGAGGCGCAGCTCATCACCATGCGCCAAGTTTATGCGCCCATCCTCGAAGACGGAGGCGTGGACCTCGTGCTCAACGGTCACAGCCATAGCTATGAGCGAAGCATTCTCGTGGACGGCCACTACGGCACCAGCGGCACACTCACGAACGCCATGAAGAAGAATGCGGGAAGCGGACGCCCTGGAGATACCGGTGCATACATCAAGCCGCTGACGGGTCCCCGTGATCACTTTGGCGCTGTCTATTCAGTGGCTGGCAGTGCGGGCAGCGCAGACGGCGGTTCGCTGAATCATCCTGTGATGTATGTCAGCTACAACACCGGGGGCACGCTGAACCTTGACATCAACGGCAACACACTCAGCGCCACGTATGTCGAGAAGGGGCCGAGCAATGGCACCTACACCACGCCCGACACGTTCACGATACTGAAGCAAGGGGCTGCCGACAGTGACGGCGATGGTGTGAGTGATGAGTTCGAACTCGCCAACGGCATGAATCGGTTCAGCAGTGCTGACGCTACCACAGACTCTGACGGAGATGGGCATGATGCGCGTGCAGAGTATTTGTTTGGTCTCAATCCTGCCGCTCATGATCGTTACCCTTGGAGCACCAATCGCGATGCGGGCTCCGGCCATGTGGTGGTAAGTTTCCCCACCTTGCCCCAGCGTCTCTACCAAGTTTTCTACAGCCATGATTTGCTGACCTGGCATCCCGCAACAACAGCGGCTTCTGGAACGGGATCGACCATGCAGTGGACCGACGATGGGACTGTGACTGGCGAGGTTCCAGCATCCGCACCAAAGCGGTTCTACAAGGTCAGCATCGCCAACGGCCCCTAGGCGCGGACGGCTTGGGATCGCGCCCCAAGCTCTCCTTTGTGACACCTTCGTCATGTGAGCGAACTGTCACAGCAAACGAATCGTCATTACCGTTCAATGAGAGACAAAGAGGAGCGTGAAGAACTCGCTCCCAGAGGCCTTCGCGAATCCACTCCAAACCACAATACTGAACACAACGATACCCATGAGAGCCTTCTCAATAGTCCTGGCGGCCATCGCCATCTTTGCTTCCACCGCTGCGTCGCAAGCGCAGACTTACATGCGTCTTACTGGATCTACGGCGTTTCGCTCCAATACTCACAATGCCATCCGCAACATCATGGCGGCTGGCCACACTTATGCCTACACGGGATCGTCCTTCTCCAGCGCCAACCAGTCGATCTTCACTGGCACCGTGGGCGGCAATCCGGTGATCATCAAGTGCTCCTGGTCGGGCTCTGTCGATGGCACGAACACCGTGTCTAACAGCGTGCCTATCGCCTTCCTGCCTGACAGCACCACTCAGACCACAGGAGGTCAGAGTGGAGTCACTGCGGTGACCACTTCCACACCGGGAGCAGATGTGAGCCCGCCTGATGTGGGCATGGCGGATACCTTCCAGAATGCAACGCCCTTCAACACCAACCCGCTCACTGAAATCAAGGTGGGTGTGATTGGTTTTAAGTGGCTCGTCAATCGTGGCCTCACCCAACTGACCGTAGCTGTGGATACCAACGGCACCAACACGGCATCGGTGGCCAGCACTGCAGGTCTTTTGGCTGGCATGACGATCACGGGTAACGCCAACATCCCCAACGACGCGAAGATCGGCCAGATCATTGATGGCACGACCTTCACCATCGTGAAGAACTCGGATGGCACACCCCGCAGTGCCACTGGCACCGCTTCGGGCGTGAATACCGTGTTCGTTTTACCTGCGCCCTTCAGCAATCTCAACTCGCAGCTTGCTCAGGCTCTGTGGGCGAATGGAAAGATTTCGCTCGCATTGTTCACCGGACTCAACGCTCACCGCACCATCGACGTGTGGGCCACGGGTCGCGATCCTGGATCAGGCACTCGCTTGACGGCTTTTGCTGAGTCCGGCATTGGCGTGAACTCCACAGTCATTCAGTATCAGCCGACGATCAGCGGCGGTGCTGTGACCAGCCACATCCCTTGGCCTGCAGGCACCTACAACGGCATTCCTTACACTCAGGGCAACGGTGGACAGACCTCGGGTGGTAACCTGGTCAACTACGTGACTGCAACGACGAGTGCTATCAACGGCTACTACGTCAGCTACATGTCCGTGAACGATGCAGTCAATGCCATCGCTGGCGGTGCCAAGGAACTGAGTTGGAATGGTAGCTTCTACAGCCTTGATGGCGTGAAGGAAGGTTCCTATCCCTTCTGGTGCTACGAGTTTGTGGCCTACCGGTCTTCGATTCCCACGGCCACCAAGACCGTCGCCGACACACTGGCGAACCAGATCATCACGGTCGATGCGCCGATCAAGCTCAGTGAAATGGGCGTGGGCCGTGCCTCTGACGGCGGTCTCATCACTCCGAACTACTAACCTTTTCCCCTCCACCAACCCCACCCTACATCTGCATGAACTTCACCCACTTACGATCAATTACGCTGCTCGCACTGGCTGCGAGCGCGGCGTTGGTTTCACCCGCTGCTAACGCAGCTACCTCCGCGAACGGGGACTTGTTCCTCGGGTTTCGCGCGACAGGAGGCACTGGTGCAACCAAGACCTACATGGTCAATCTCGGTCAGGCATCCCAGTTCACCAATGCGACTGGTCCGCTGACTCTAAGCCTCGGCACCATGAATGCCGATCTCGGCACATTATTTGGCTCTAGTTCGGCCATCACGCCATGGTATGCGCGCAGCGATCTCTTCTGGGGCATCGCGGGCACCACGGGGTCCTTTGATCCTGTGGGTAGCGATCCGGCGAAGACACTCTATGCCACGCGCAAGCAGCTCACGCCGGGCACGCAGAGCATTCCTTGGGTGCGCAAGAGCGACACCACTCAGGGCACGACGACGACCAAGATGGTCTCCATGATGACAGCCTTCAATGGCAGCCCTGCGGCCACTGCAACGAACGCAGTCTCGCAGAACACCACGGATGCCAACAGTTGGGCCTCCTTCCAACCCGGAGGCACCACGTCGAATTCCGGTCCTGCACCGGGAGTGAGCTTTGCGGCTTTCAATCCAAGTGTCGAAGGCAACTTCGGCGCTGGCACGGCTGGCTCCATCCTCGACCTCTATCGCATGGCTCCGGGCTCTGGTCCCACGATTGATACGGCGGGTGATTACCTTGGTCGTTTCATCATGAATGACAGTGCTGTGCTTACCTTCATCCCCGTGGCCTCCTTTGGCGCAAGCACGGTGCAACTGGCCTCGGCCACGGGCACTGTGGGTGAAGCAGATGGCAGCATCACCATCACGGTGAATCGCACGGGTGACGTTTCCTCGGCTTGCAGCGTTCAGCTCAGCACGACGGATGGCACCGCCTTGAGCGGCACCGACTTCACGGGAGTGACCAATCAAGTGGTCAGTTTCGGCATCAATGAGACCAGCAAGACGGTCGTGATCACTGTGGCGAACCGCAGTGGTTTCCAGGGCGATCGTGCTTTCACTATCGGCCTCAATACGCCGACCAGCGCGACCCTTGGCAGCACTGCCAGTGCGACGGTCACCATCCAGGAAGCCATCGAGCCCAGCACGCTGCAGTTCAGCGCGGCGACGTTCAATGCCAACCAGGAAGCCACCACCGTTCAGGTCACGATCTCCCGCACGGGAGGCAGTTCCGCCGTCACGGTGCAGCTCAGCACTTCGGATGACACCGCCGTTGCTCCAGGAGACTACACGGCGATCACCAATCAAACGGTGAACATCCCTGCCAACACCAACAGCGTCAATGTGCCCATCACTTTGAGTGCGCCCACGGGCAACCAGGCCAACAAGAAGTTCACTGTCACGCTGTCGAATCCAGGTGCGAATGCCAGCGTTGGTGCCCAGGCATCAGCTTCGGTGCGCATCCTCGCACTTGATACCGTCGCTCCTACCGTCGCCATCACCTCGCCTGCAGCCAGTGCCGTGATTCCCGGAACTCTCGGTGGTTCTGTCACCATCACCGGCAAATCTCTTGATGCCAAGGGGATTGACAAGGTGCAGGTCGCCATCAATGGCGGTGCCTTCGCTGATGCGACACTGACTCCTATCACAGGCGGTGCGGCATGGTCCATCTCGGTGAATCCAACGGGCGGTCTCACCCCCATCCAGGTTCGCGCCATGGACGGTCGAGGCAATACTTCTACCGTGGTCACGCGCAGCTTCACCTACAAGATCATGAGCGGACTGACGATCAACGTCGCAGGCCCATCGGGTGCCTCCAGCGGCACCATCACAGGCAAGCTAACGGGCGCAGCTCCATACGAAGTGGGCAAGAGCTACACCTTCACGGCTGTCCCTGCGAACTCGACCATCGCGTTCGACAACTGGGCTGCCACAGGTCTGACTGCTCCGGCGACGGAACTGGCGAAGATCACCTTCGTGTTCACTCCGGCACTGGCTGCTACTCCCGTCATCACGGCCACCTTCACGGGCAATCCCTACGCTGCGGCTAACAACGTGACTGGTGGCTACACGGGTCTA
>CAUJJC010000206.1 GCA_963204975.1 Verrucomicrobiota bacterium
TACCCCAAGAAAACACGCCCGCCGATGCCGTGCAGATGCGCAATCAGCTCAACGGACTCAAAGCCATCATTGATGCCATCCTGACCGTGACCGCCGCGCAGGTGGACAGCACGAACACGCTGCCGCAGGGCAGCCCGGCAAACGTGAATGTGAGCGTGAGCGGTGGCACGCTGCATTTCAGCTTCGACATCCCGCAGGGACAGGAAGGACTCGTCGGCCCCGCAGGTCCGCCGTTCGCGCAAGCGGTGGTGGATGCCGTGAACACCGTGAACCCCGGCGATCCCGCCGCCGTGGGCGTGAGCTTCGATGGAACGAACGTGCGCTTCACCTTTGACATCCCACGCGGGAACGACGGCAGCCAAGGGCAGCAAGGCAATGATGGCGGGCAGGGTCCGCCCGGCAATGACGGCGCACAGGGACCACCCTTTGCCCAAGCCATCGTGGACAGCGTCACCACGCTGGACCCCGGCAATCCTGCAACGGTGGGCGTAAACTTCGACGGATCAAACGTGCGCTTCACCTTCGGCATCCCACGCGGCAACGATGGCAGCAATGGAAGCGACGGCTCCCAAGGCCCGCCCGGCGAAATCAGCCAAGCCCAACTCGACAGCGCGATCAGTGGCACGAGCGCGAACACGAACGGTGTGAGCACGCTGGACAGCCCCTTTGCCGATCCCGACATGGAGGCGCTGCGGCAGAAGTTGAATGAGATGATCCTCAATGGGCGGAGGTAGAGGGAGCTTATGGCAGCCTTGACTTGTCCTGTTATCCTCGGACACTCGATCCGCCCGTCCGGCCCTCGCTTTTCTGGATGTGCATTCAAGAAACTGAGGTCGGGGATGCTTCACCACATTTTCCTGGAGCCAAACAACGTTAGGTGAATTCACAAAACTCGCGTGAAACCGACTTACATTCTTTATTTGTGTGTGTGGCTGTGGAGTCATGCATTCGCAGCAGAGACTTCCGTGGAGCGCGACCTCACAGCTGAGTTTGGTTCCTATTCCGGCGCATTCGCGCTTTATGACGAGGCGCAGCAGCGTTGGCTACGTTACCAACCCGAACAATGCCGCATCCGCACATCCCCGTGCTCGACCTTCAAGGTTCTCAACTCCCTGATTGCCTTGGAGACCGGCGTGGCCAGCGGCGCTGATTTCACCCTGCCTTGGGATGGCACTCGCCGCTCCATCGCATCCTGGAATCAAAACCAGACTTTGCGGAGCGCTTTTTCCTCGTCCTGCGTTTGGTATTATCAGGCTTTGGCGACGCGCATCAGCTTGGAGCGATACCATCAGATCATTCCAAAAGTCGGCTACGGCAACAATGACCTGACGGGCGGCGTGACCCAATTCTGGCTTCAGAGTTCTCTGACGATTTCGCCTGACGATCAGGTGGATTTTCTGCGCCGCCTTCACGCCCGCAAGTTACCCTTTGCCGCCAAGAGTGTGGATACAGTGCTCGACATCATGACGCTCTCGCAAGCTGGGCAGACCGTTTTCCGAGGCAAGACCGGAAGTGCCTTCGACGCGAAAAGGAACGTCCCGAAACTTGGTTGGTTCATCGGTAGCGTGTCCACACCGTCAGGTCTTTATCTTTTTGCCACCCGCATCACCGGCGGCGAGAACCCTTCCGGCATTACCGCCCGCAAGATGACCGAGTCCATACTTTCCACGCTCAACATTCTTCCCAAATGAACCGTCATTTAACAGCGCAATCAGCGGCACGAGCGCGAACACGAACAGCGTGAGCACGCTGGACACTGCTTTCGCCGATCCCGACATGGAGGCGCTGCGCCAGCAGTTGAACGAGATGATTCTGAATGGGCGGCGCTAAGGCAGAGGCCGGACCTCATCAACAAAGTGGATGAGCTGATTAATGCGCTGAGGCGGTAGCTGCGATGCCTCATGGATGTCATGAGGCGGCAATCACTTTGAGGTCATACCGAGCTGGTCGAAGAGGAAGGCCAGCACGTCCGCCTTCTGCGCGATCTTCTCGGACAAGGCTGTGCCCATGCCGTGGCCTGATGCGGAGCTAAAGCGAGCAAGCACGGGGTTCCCAGAGCTGGTGGCGGATTGCAGCGCCGCCGTCATGCGGCGGCTGTGCGCGGGATTGACTCGTCCGTCGGTCTCGCCAGCGAGGAAAAAGACCGCTGGATAGGGCGTGCCGCTTTTCACCTGATGAAAGGGCGAGTAGGCGTGCAGCGCACGGAACTGTGCGGGGTCTTTCACGGTTCCAAACTCGGTGACGTTGAAGGCTCCGTTCGGATCAAGCTCGACGCGCAGCATGTCATAAAGCCCCACATGCGCGACGACGGCCCGTGCGAGCTGCGGATGCTGCGTGAGGAAGGCCCCCATGAGCAAACCGCCGTTGCTGCCGCCTTCGACGGCGAGTTTTTCAGCGCGTGTGTAGCCGCGCTGGATGAGGTGCTCGGCACAGGCGGCGAAGTCATCAAAGACGTTTTGCTTCTTCGTCAGATTGCCTGCGAGATGCCATTCCTCGCCGTATTCACCGCCGCCGCGAATGTTGGCGACGACGTAGATGCCGCCGCGATCAAACCACAGGCGATGCTCGAAGTTGAAGCTGGGCCTCATGCAGTGGCCGTAGCCGCCGTAGGCATAGAGCAGAGCGGGATTGCTGCCATCGAGCGGCGTGCCTTTGCGGCGGAGAATATTGATCGGCACCTTGGTTCCGTCTTTGCTGATGGCGAACTCACGCACGGCCTCGATGTCGTCGAAATCCACGGGTGAAGTGTTGAAGAGCGCGGTCTTCGTGACGCTCGTTTTAGCAGGATCGTAAAGCATCCATGCGGCAGGTGCGACGAAGCTAGTCTGGCGAAAGAGAAGGCGCTCATCCATGATGAGCAGCCCGCCGAGTCCGGTCGCGACGGGCATGGGAACGATGCTCTCATGGCTGCCATCCAGATCCAACTGCCGAATGCGCGAAGGCCCGCCGATCATGTCGGCGATGAAAAGATGTTTGGCCGTGAGCAGGAAGCCCTCGATCACCGCGTCACTCTCCGGCACGATCACCTTTGCCTCGCTCAGCACGCCGGTGGTGGGCATCCGCAGCAGTTTGCCGCGTGGCGAGCCCTTCACCGAGCGGAGATAAAGCGCGGCTCCATCATGGCTGAAGTCGATCTCCTTGATGCCATCTTCATGACGGGTGATCTGTCGCCAAGGCGAGCCTGCCTTGGTTTCGCGGAGGTGATGAGAGAACTCGCCGCCATCGCCATTCGCCACGCTGGCGAGCAACCAGCGGCCATCATCTGAGGTGTGCAGCTCGATCTCGGCGATGCGTGGGAAGTCTTTTCCGGCGGAGTATTCATCGCTGCTCGCGGGTGCGCCGAGTTGGTGAAAATAGATCTGCTGGTAGAAGTTCAGATCGGCCTCGGGTCGCTCGCCTGCGTGCGGATAGCGCGTGTAGAAGATGCCTTTGCTGTCTGGCGTCCATGCTGCGCTGCCGCCGCCGGTCGGGTATTGCACGCGTTTAATTTGATCCGGCAGATGCTCGCCCGTGTCCGTCCGGTAAAGGTGCAGCGTGCCATCCTCGCTACCATGCTCCGACAGACAGACTGCGATGAGTTTGCCATCTGGCGACGGCACAAACCAATCCATCGCCACCTGGCCTTTGGGTTCGATCTCGTTCGGATCGAGCACGATCTTTTCCGACGCTAGGTCATTCGGCGACGTCAGCGTGACGAGCAGGCGCTGCTGCTTCGGCGGCTGAAACTTTAGCGCAAAGAGAAGTCCAGGGCGTGCGACGAGACCTGTATGTGAAGGCGTGTCTTGCGCATAAAGCGCCTTCAACTTTGACTCGATCTGTGCCCGATCTGCCCGCGAATCCAGCCAGGTGCGCGAGTATTGATTTTGTGCAGCAGTCCACGCTTTCACCGCCGCTGAGTCTCCTTCTTCAAGCCAGCGATATTCATCCACCACCTGCACGCCGTGGTATTCGTCCGTGACGGGTTTCTTTTCCGTCGGAGGCACAGCAGCGGAGATGGACATGGCGATGGCGAGGAGGGAAAAGAAGGTAAGTTTCATGCTAGCGGAGCTTGATGAGCGTTGGTGTGTCTGTGCTCGATTCGATGGCTTTGATGGTATCGCGGACGGAGTTGGCTTTTTGAAGGCCGAGGTGTTTGGGGAAGTCTTTCTCTTCTTTCTCGAAGTAGTGAGCGAGCTTTTCCAAATCTGGAATCACCGCCTTGGCGTGGGTGCCGTAGGCGAGGAGGATCTTCATGAGTTCTGGCGTCCGATTTTGACTCGACCAGGGATTTTGATCGCGAGTGTAGGTCACGAGGGCGCGGATGCCGTCCTCGATGTGATGTTGGGCGAGCAGGCGCAGGCCTTCCACTCGAATGCCGTCGGCGAACATCTCTCCGCTGGGCGCGGGTTGGACGATGGCCTCGTGGATGGCTGGCAGCAGCGGCTTGATGTCGTCTGTGGACAGATGGCGATAGACCGAACCGATGCTGCCGCGTGCGCGACCATCTTGATTCTTCAATCCGGCTCTCACCGCCGTGTAGAGCGCCTCGCGATCCACGCCATCGAGCGAGCGACTGAGCATGCCATCGCGATCAAACAGCGCAAACGTGAGGTAGCGCTGCTGCATGCCGCGTGGATCGTTTTGCGTGTCCACCTGCGCCAGCAGTTCGAGCAACTGGGGCACGGTCTTCGTGGCAGGTTTGCCGATGGCGGCGAGCGCCTCAGCGGCCTTGATGCGCAGCCAGAGATCGGGGTCTGCGAGTGTGTTTTGCAAGGCATCGACAGCCGGTGCTGCACGTCCGCGGAGGAAAATCAGGCCCTGACAGGCTCCGCAGCGGGCGTCGAGGCTCGGAGAGTCGAGCATGTCGATCAAAGCAGCGACTGGAGTGCTCTTGCGGCGGCCCAGAGCCATCGCGGCTCGCTCACGCACGATGGGCGACCAGTTGCCGAGGCGCTCGATCAATTGTTCGTCGCTCAAGGCATCGTAGAAACTGTTGCGCTCTTTGTTGTTCCAGCCGCGGCCGTCGTTGACGATGGACTGGGCGGTGGCGGCATCGAGTTGAGGCACAGCGGAGACCTTTTTGCCGGTGAGATGGATTTTCTTCAGCGGCATCGCGTAGGCCAGCAAGTAAGCGCCTGTGCAATCCCAGCCGGCATAGCTGTCGTTGCCTCGTTCCGGCGGACCTTGATGCAAAAAGCTGCCGTCGGAACGTCGAGCCAGATCATAATACCACGCGCCAAACTCCTGCATCCATGCGCCCGTGGCCTGAGGGCCGGAGTGAGCCACGCCGGGCATGGCCCAGAGCATGTTGAAGAAGTTGCCGGTGTGACCGGTGTCACGTTCAGGGCCGTGCGAGGCGAGGCTCATGCGCGAGAAAAACTCCGCGCCGTTGGATTCGCCAAGCAGGCCGAAGAGCACCGAAACCATGCCGCACTTGCCATTGTCCTCATGATTCTCGATCCACGGATGATGATCGCCGTAAGGGATGGCTCCTTTGCCGATGTAGAAGCGCAGCAGTCGAGCGCTGCGCTCGATGGCGAGATCCACCGCTGGATCTTTGACACCCGCCTCACGAGCCAGCACGAGCGAGATCGTCAGTGGCACTCCCGGCGAGTTCATCATGCCATAGCCGCCCAGACGTCCATCGGGCTTTGCAAAGCCATGACCCCATGAACCGACAGCGCTCTGACCTTTCGCTGACTCCAGCGCGAGGCGTTTCAAGCCCGGCATCACCGACTGATCACCCGTGGCGGCCACATACTCGCCGAGGAACATCATCACGTAGCCGTAGTGCCACGTCTGCATGCTGTCCGATGAATACGCCGCCGCCCATTCCGC
>CAUJJC010000207.1 GCA_963204975.1 Verrucomicrobiota bacterium
CGAAGCGCGTCTCCGCATCGCCGCCGCAGGCCTGTATGGGATGCGCGTCAGCGTGCATGTCGCGCCGCTGGAGCACACGTCGTTTCCGAAGCAGTTCGCGAATCTCGTCATCGCACCACGCAACGCGAGCGAAGCAGTGACGAAGGAGATGCAGCGCATCCGCCGCCCCTACACGGGCTTGATTGCCTCCCTCGTGAAAGGCGACGTGCAGCTCGACAAAGCACGCGCGCAGAAAGGCGCGGGCAACTGGACACATCAGAACGGCAGCGCCGCGAATACACTCTGCTCCGACGACGATGTGGTGAAAGGTAAGCTCTCGATGTTCTGGTTCCGCGATGTCGAGTTCGAGGTGCCGAACCGCCATGGCCAGGGACCCGCGCCTTTGATTGCGAACGGCTTCATGGTCGTCGGCGGCGTGCATGGCCTGTGCTGCCTGGATGCGTTCAACGGTCGCAAGCTGTGGGAGTATCCACTGAAGAACTTCCTCATCGACTACGACGGCATCCATCACGACGTCGGCATCGGCGACACCGGCGGACCATTCTGTCTCGGCGCCGATGCGTTGTATGTGAAGACGGAGAACAAGTGCCTGCGCATCGACCTCGCCACCGGCAAGCTCCTGCGCGAGATCAAGACGCCCGTGCCCGAGGACGCGAAGGATCGCAACTGGGGCTACCTCGCCTTTGAAAACGGAACGCTCTTCGGCTCCGTCGATCTCCGGGATCACAACGTCAGCGCGCGCTACCAACTCACCAGCCTGCGCACGGAGTCCTCGCTCTTCTTTGCTGTCGATCCGAAGACCGGCAAAACGAAGTGGCAGTATCAACCCAAGGGCACGGTGCGCCACAACGCCGTCGCCATCGCTGGTGATCGTGTCTATCTCATCGACCGACCGCTCATCGAAGCCGATGGCGTGACGAACTTCTCGCGCACTGGCCGCCCCGTGAAGAAGCTCAACTACAGCGATGTGCCCAACGGCGCGCTCGTCGCGCTCGATACGAAGACCGGCAAGGTGCTGTGGAAGAACGAAGACAACATCTGGGGCACGCAGCTCTCGGTGAGCGCAAAGCACGGCGTGCTGCTCATGAATTACAAGGCCGTGCGCCACAACTTCTACGAAGTGCCCTCGGAAGTCGGTGGTCGTCTCGCAGGCTTCGACATCCAGTCCGGCAAACGTCTCTGGGATCAGGACGCGAAGTATCAAACGCGCCCGCTCATCAACGACGGCGCGATCTACGCCCAAGGCGGCGCGTGGGACCTCAAAAGCGGCTCACCGCTGCCGTGGGAGTTCGAGCGCTCGTATGGCTGCGGCCAGATCGCCGCGAGCAAGAACCTCATGCTCTTCCGCAGCGCCACGCTCGGCTACGTCGATCTCACGCGCAAAGCTGGCACCGAAAACTACGGCGGCATCCGCCCGAGCTGCTGGATCAACGCGATCCCAGCATCAGGCTTGGTGCTCGTGCCGGATGGCTCGTCGAAGTGCACGTGCAGCTACCAGATGAAGGCGTGGTTTGCGCTTCAAGGTGAGTGAATGTTGGAGGCGGTTGGCGCTGTATGGGTGTCATGCGCCCGCTCCTCGCTCTCCTCATGACTTCCCTCGTCGCCCATGCTGCAGAACCGCTCGTCTTCATCTCCGCCTTCGCTTCGGGTGACAAGGCGGGCATCCATGCCTTCTCCTTCGATCTCAAAAGTGGTGAGTTGAAGCCGCAGCACAGGACCTCGGACATCCAGAATCCCTTCTTCCTCGCCGTCTCGCAGGACTCGAAGTTTTTGTATGCGGTCGATGCCGCAAAGTTCGGTGACAAGGAAGATGAGAAGGTCGCAGCCTACGCCATTCAACGACAGACGGGAGGCTTGCGGAAACTCAATGCCCAGTCTTCGAAAGGCACGGCAACGTGTTACCTGGATGCCGCAGGAAGGTCAGTCGTTTTAGCGAACTACTCATCGGGAAGCGTGGCTTCACTGCCCGTGCAGGCTGATGGCTCTCTTGGCGAGGCCTCGTCATTCGTGCAGCACAGTGGATCGAGCATTGATCCTGATCGGCAGAAAGGCCCGAATGCCCATAGCATGGTAATCAGCCCGGATGGCAAGTTCGCGCTCGCTGCGGACCTCGGCATCGACAAGATCATGATCTACAAGCTAGACCAAGCGACGGCGAAACTCACGGTCAACGCTGCCCAGACATTCGTTGCCTTGAAGCCGGGATCGGGCCCAAGGCACATCACGTTCCATCCCAAGGGCAAAGTCGTGTATGTGATCAACGAACTCGCCAACACGATCACCGTCTTCGATTATGCACCCGCGCCAGGGACACTCACGGAACTCCAGACGATCTCGACTTTGCCTCCAGAATTCAGCGGCAAGAGCTTCACCGCTGATTTGAAAGTCACACCCGATGGCAAGCATCTCTACGGCACCAACCGCGGCCACGACAGCATCGCAGCTTACCGGATTGCCGATGACGGAACACTCACTCTACTGGCCATCGAGCCGAGCCTTGGCAAAGGACCTCAAAACCTCCTCGTCACACCCGATGGTCAGTGGTTGCTCTGTGCCAACATGCCTGGCAACAACGTGGCCGTCTTCCGCATCGACAGCAGCAGCGGCACACTCAAGGCCAACGGCAAGACCGTGGAGATGCCGATGCCCTCGTGTATTCGTTGGGTGAATTAGTCTGTAAAGCTGAGCCTCACCACCAGCGAGGTCCCCTGCCCTGGCGAGCTGTGCCAGTCCACATGTGCCCCGATCTTTCGGCAGCGCTCGCGGATGCCCATGCAGCCAAAGTGTCCGGGCTTGCCTTCGGTGTTTCCATCCGGGGCAAAGCCAGCGCCGTCGTCGATCACGGAGAGTTCGAGTTGCCGCCCCTCATGGCGCAACCGTAGAACGATGGACGTTGCGTGTGCGTGCTTGAGCGCATTGGTCACAGCTTCCTGGGCGATCATGCGAAGATGATGCACTGCGGGGGAAGGCAGCGCTGGCAGCGTGCCACTCACTTCCAGACGAATCACGGGTGCATTCGCGGGCTGACGTTCAGCAAGATCTCGAAGCGCATTGACGAGTTCGACCTGGGTCACCGGATCATCTCGAAGATCGGCCACGAGATTGCGTGCCTCGGCCTGAATGCGTGAGACCAGACTGCGCGAAGTCTCCAGCAGCACGCGGGCCTTGTCTTCCATGGGGCGTGTCACGGCGGCATCCATGCGCAATGACAGGCCTGCGAGTTCCTGCTCCAACGTGTCGTGAAACTCGCGTGCGATGCGTTGCCGCTCCTCCAGTGCAGCCTCGTGACGAATGCGCAGACGTAGCGCACTCACCTGCCGCCTCAGCAGCATGATCCACACAACGCCTGCCATCAGCACGCAGGCAAGCACCGCCATCGCCGAGAGCAGGCGTGCTACGGTCCAGAAAGGCGGCGCGCGCGTCAGATGAATATCCGATCCTCCACGAAGCCAGAGGCGGAAGGTCTGAGGCTTGGCATTGAAGCCGACACCGCTCACCGACTCGACCCGGCAGATGCCAGTGAGAGCGACCTCGCTCTGAAGTTCCACCTTGATCTCTTCGCCACTCTCCAGTCGAGCAGGCAGCCGCATACCTCCGTCGCTAATGATGATGGTCTGGCCGTCGTCGCTTCGATAACGTTCGACGACAGTGCCCTGCAACGAGATCAGATCACCGTCGCGTGCCTTGCGCGGCATGTCCTTGAGGCGCAAGGGCACGGGCTCAGCCAGCTCGCCGTTGTTGATCTCTAGGAGGTTCGCATCGGCCAGCGTTGGTGTGTAGCGATCCATGATGGGAAAGCCTGCCACCATCACCACATCGCCAAGCCTGACCGACGGCACCTCGA
>CAUJJC010000208.1 GCA_963204975.1 Verrucomicrobiota bacterium
GAGGTGGGGCTGGCTGGCAATGAGATGGCCAAGGATGCGAGCGGCATGGCCAAGGGCTTCATCCCCGACAATCCGAAGATCCTGCACCACACGAAGCTGCTCAACCAAGGCGACAGCGAGACACTGCGATTCCTTGCTCCCGAGAAACCCGGACGCTACCCCTACATCTGCACCTTCCCCGGCCACTGGCTGGTGATGAAGGGCGAGATGGTGGTGGAGTGATTAACGAGCTGCCTTCACCCAACGATCCATCCAGGCGACGGTCTTGGTCCACATCTCGGGCAGATAAACATGCGCGACGCCGGGGTAGATCGTGTTCTCGAAGTGGTCAGCTTTGCCATGCACCGCATAGACCTGGCCAACGATGTCGCCGAGCTTGCGCACGCCGTCGATGGGGCTGCCGCCGTCCTGGTCGCCGGTCTGGAACAACATCGGCCGCGGGGCGGCGCAGGCGATCACGGCCTCGGTATCGAAGTGCTTCAACATGCCGGGCACGTAGTAGTAGATGCCATGCGCCTTCAGCATTCCAGCGGCGATCAGATCCTGGTAGCGGGTCATGCACGCGATGCAGACGCCGGCACGAGGGCGATCATCGAGCGCCATCACCCACCAGGCACGCGTGCTGCCCATGCTGATGCCCGTGACGCCGATGCGCGTGGCGTCCACCTCGGGGCGTGAGCAGAGGTAATCGAGCGCCATGAGATCATCGCGCACGATCATGCCCCAGAGGGTGCGCCCAGCCCAGAGGTTGAACTTCGAGGCACTCAGCTCGCCCGCGCTGCCCTTGTCCCCGATCGCGCCGTTCCGCTCACCGAAGCAGCATGCGTCGATGCCGAGCACCACGTAGCCCGCCTTGGCAAGCGCGGGTCCGGGCGGCACAGGGACCGCGTTGGTCTGGAGCAGTTCTTCTTTGCCGATGTCATACTGCCCACCGTGCCAGTGGCAGTAGAGGATCGCGGGGCAGTTGGTGGCCTTCGCGGGAAGAAAACAGTAGCCGCGCACCTGCTCGCCTGCGCCGTTGTCGAATTCGAACTTCTCCAGCGAGTAGTCGCCATGGTCCTCTTTGGACAAGATTTTCACCTTGGGCACGGTGGGTCGTGCGGGGAGATCGCCCAGGAGGCGAGTGAGGGTGGAGCGGATGGCGGATCGCTTCGATGCCCAGGCCTCGGGTGAAGCTGGAATCTCGAGGGCGGGGACGGGTCCGAGGGCCTGGAGCCAGGTGGTTGCGGGCGAGGGATCTTGAGCCATGGCGCGGATGGTGACGGTGAGGAAGGCGGAACACAAGCGGGCGGTTCGGAACATGGGACGCACTACGGAGCGTGAGGCGAAAGTCTGCCAGCGATGCATCGGCGACGGCATGGGGATTATTGTAATTGCCATAATTGACCCACCTCTTAGCGTTCCCTCCGTCCATGAACTCCCTCGTGTCCTCTGCCGCCCTCAAATGCCCCAACTGCGCCTCGACTCTGTCGGAGGACACCTGGAACCGTGAGGAAGGTGTGGCCTGCTGCGCCTATTGCCGGTCGATCCTGCCGTTGCCTCCGCACATTCGGAACTTCCGCCGTCGGCCTCGGCTGCCGATGCCCGTGGGGCTGACCATCGACGAGCAAGCCGATGGCCTCATCATCGAGCGGCGGTGGTTTCCGTTTGGCAATTCCTTCTGGGATTTGCTCTGCCTGTTGGGCTCCATCGCAGGGCTGTGGTGGTTTGCGGATGCGATGCTGGACGGCAGCTTTGGGCAGGCTCGGCTCATCCCCGTCCTGGCTCTCGCCACGACCGGCTACGTGGTGATCGTTGGCTTGCTCAACCGCAGTTGGATTCGCGTGACCAATGGCGTGCTCTCAGTGAGCCATGGTCCCCTGCCCTGGACGGGAAAGTTCGTCCTACCGTGCTGCGAGGTAGATCAGCTTTTCGCGGTGGAACAATTCGCCACCACGGACCACGGTCCACGCGCTCGCTATGTGGTATGCCTTGTGACGACCGATGGCACCACGCGCGAGCTGCTCACAGGGGTCAATTTGAACCGCGATCAGGTGCTCTATGTGGAGCAGCAACTCGAACGCGCCCTGGGCATCGACGACCGCACCGTTCCGGGTGAGATTCACCGCGTCTAAGGCGGCTTACTCCTCGTCATCCTCGCGTCCGCGCCCCGTGCGCGCAGGCGAGATATTCCGATGAACCCAGACGCTCTGGACGAGGCCAAACATGAAGAGCACCACGACCATGAAGGTGCCGCCGTAGCTGATGAATGGCAGCGGCAGACCAGTGATCGGCACGAGGAGGATATTCATGCCCACGTTCATGAAGATGTAGGTCATCATCGCGGCGACCACCCCCACCACAATCAATCGCCCCATCTGATCACGGGCATAAAACGCGACGAAGATGCATTGAAAAATGAGGAAACTCAGCCCTGTGAGCAGGAGCACCATGCCGCGGAATCCGAACTCCTCGCAGATCACGCCAGAGATGAAGTCATTGATCGCTTCATTGGGGAAGAAGGTGCGATGGATGGAGCGCTGCTCCGTTACCTTGCGCGAGAGCGGCCCCTTACCCTCGAAGCCGGAGGAACCCACCGCCAGCTGAAGATGATACGGCACCCAGGCGCTCTCCTGGATATTCACCTTCTTGTTCATCAACATGTTGATGTAGGTGTCGATACGATCCTTCTGATACGGCTTGAGGCCAAAGTAATAAGCCACCGGCAAGACAATGAGCACCGAGAGCACGAGGGCGATGAGGTAGCGAAACGGAATGCTGCCCACGAGGATCATGCCGCAGAAAGTGGGACCCCACACCATGGCGGAACCAAGGTCCGGCTCCTTCAAAATCATGAGCATGGGCACCACGGTCATCACGCCGCCAAGCGCGATGCGGAGGAAGGGATAACGAAAGATGGGGGCCACGCGCTGGAGGTCGCCGAAGATGATCGCCAGCACCGAGATGCCCGCGAGGATGGCGAACTGCGAAGGCTGCACCGTTTGCCCGCCCACGAGGATCCAGCTTCGGGCTCCGCTGTTCTGCGTGACGCCGATCATCTTCACCAGCACCAGCCCGCCGATGGCGACGGCATACATCACCCAGGCACCCCAGCGCAGCCATTTGTAGTCCACCAGCGCCACGCCGATCAGCACGATGAGACCGACGGCGGAGAGCACCACCTGCTTGCTCCACATGCCTTCGAATCCTTTGCGACCATCTGCCGCGTTGTAGATCGCGTAGATGCCAAAGGTGATGAGGACAATGATGTTGGCCACGATCACCCAATTGATGCCGAGAAATTTGCGGAACAGCGGTGTCATGGAGCAAAAGGCGAGTTCACAGCACCGGCACGGAGCTGAGCAGACGTTGGGTGTATTCGTGCTGCGGGGCCTCGCACACGCGGTCGGCATCCCCGCGCTCCACGATCTTGCCACGATACATGACGATGATGTCGTCACTCATGTGACGGACCACGGCCAGGTCGTGCGCGATGAAAAGGTAGGTCAGCTTGAACTCATCCTGGAGGTCCTTGAGCAGGTTGAGAATCTGCGCCTGCACGCTCACATCGAGCGCGCTCACAGGTTCGTCGCAGATGAGGAACTCGGGCTCCACCGCAAGGGCGCGGGCGATGCCAATGCGTTGCCGCTGGCCACCGCTGAACTCATGGGGATAGCGATGCATCGCTGCGGGATCGAGACCCACCTTTTGCAAAAGCGCAGCCACTCGGTCTTCACGTTCATCAGTGCCAAGCTTCGGAAAATGAATGCCCAGCGGCTCGTCGATGATCGCCTGGATGGTCATGCGCGGATTGAGCGACCCAAAGGGATCCTGGAACACCATCTGGAGGTTCTTGCGCAGCGGCCTGAATTCCGTCTCCGACATCGCAAACAACTCCTTGCCCTGATAAAACGCCTCGCCGGAGGTCACTGGAATCAGCTTCAGCAGCGCGCGGGACAGGGTGGACTTGCCACTGCCGCTCTCGCCCACGAGGCCCAGCGTTTTGCCGGGCTCAATCTGAAAGCTCACATCGTCCACCGCCTTCACCACGTCGGTCTGACGCTGCAGCAGACCGCTGCGCACGGGGAAGTGAACTTTGAGGCGTTCGACGCGGAGGAGAGACATGCGGGACGGTAGAACGGTGATTCAGTAAGACAGTAGATCAGTAGGACAAGCGGTTAGCCACGGGCAAACCGCGCAAACAGTAGATGAGCGAGACGCGAGAGCAAGACGGGAAGCACTTTCAAAACACGATCACGCCCTCGGCTCGTGCCGCAGTCCAGCGACCCCACCGGCCTACAGACTCACCGGCCTCGTCACCCGCTTCCAGAAGAAGTCCAGCTCGCGGGCCAGAACACTCATCACCTGGGCAGGCGTGGCATTCAGGGCACCGGCCTCGGCTTCGCCGATCATGCGCTGCATGGCGTAGAGCGCAGCGAGGCTGCGGGTGTCGAGGTGCAGGGCCTCGATCACCTGGCGGATGCCGGAGGGGAAGGCATCACTGCCCAGCAGAGCGGTCCACCCCATGGTCTCGCGATCCGATTTGAAGGCCACGAGCTTCAGGCTCGGCGCACGACCCGGCTCCACAGGCACCGCCATTCGCCCGGCGATCACCTGGGCCAGCGCGCGCCAGTAACTGCGATCATTGAAAGCACCTGTGCCGAAGAAGATCTCCTGATCTTGCAGGCTCCAGCGCGGAGCTGTCTTGCCTGGCAGCCCAGGCAGCTCGATCTCATCAAACTTCACCAAGGGGAAGCGCTTGCCCGCCAGACGGATGAGGTGCTCCACCTTCGCCAGATCGAGCGGCGAGCTTTCCGCCTCGGCCAGCATCTGCATGCGCAGCGCTTCGAAGCGCGCCACCAAAGCATCCTGCGGGGACAAGGCGGCGGCGCTCACCGGAGCAGGCTCCGGGCTGGGCTCAGGCGGACGGGCCACAGCTTGACCCGCCGCCGCCATCGCCGCCGCAGCACCCACGACAGGTGCGGCACCCGTGGTCTGCTGGCGCAGGCGATCCATCATGTCGCGCAACTTTTCGAGCGCGTTTGGAGCCTGGGGCTGAGCAAAGGCTTGCGGCACCATGCCGTTGGTCGCCGTCGGAGCCGGAGGTTCGGCCATCACGAAGGGCGACGAAGGCTCCGCCAGCACCGGCGCGGGTGCAGGTGGCTGCGCAGGTGCCACGGAGAAAGGCGTGTTCACCATCGCTGGTGCAGGCTCGGCCAGTGCGGAAGCCGCGTTCCTCAGGAAATGAGCATCCTCAGCACCGAACAAAGGCACGTCTGGCAAAGGATCAGCCTGGGTCGAGGGCGGCTCCAGGGATTCCAGTTCGGCCAGCGGTTCGGGGTCGATCAAAGCCGAGGCCGAAGGGTCCTCGCCGCGCGCCTGGAGGTTTTGGAAAAGGTCCCACTGCTGGGCCAGATGCCGCAGGAAAGCGCGCGCTGAGACCGAGCCCACCGGACGACCGTTGAAGTAGCGACCGATGTTGAGGAAGCGCTCGAACTTGCCCCGCTCCTCCACGTTAACCCCCGCCGCTGACAGTCGCATCCGCGCCAGCTCCGCCGCATCCGCCGAGGTCAGCCCGCGAAGCAAGAACTGCGAGGCCGTCAGCCTGTCCTCCAGAGCACTCGGCAGATGATGCGCAAAGGTGGCCTGCCACACATCCTGGTTCAGGCTCAGCACCACATGCACACCCTCCATGCCCGCCAGTTCCAGCAGCATCGTGGCGATGCGCAGGCCAGACTTTTCCATCCGATAAAAACCATCCAGATGATCCACGAAGAGCACCGCCGGATGCCACAGCGCCACCAGCCTCAGCCACAGGGCAAAGGCTTCCCGGGAACCCGACGCCAGCTTCACCACCTCATCGAGCGCCGGCGGGGTGCCATGGTTCGAGGCCGCGAACAGCGCATCCACCCAGACATCCATCACGCCCGCTCCCGGCACCTGCCGAGCCAGCTCCGCCAAGGGCTTGCGCAGTTGACCGAAGTGCTTGCGCAACCAGTCGCCAATCAGCTTCGCCGACGATCCCTCGCGAAACAGCGCCGTCGGATCTTCGGACAGCACCTTCATCGCCTGCTCGCGATTGGCACACGGCAGCCGACCCGACCGGATCAGCCGAACAATCAAACTCGTGAAAATCCCCGTGCAGATCTCCCGCAACCTGGGCCAGTCCTCCACCCGGCCCGGCATCTGCCGCAGGGTGTCCAGCGCCTCCAGGCTTACGCCCGACCACGTCACTTCCACATCGGACCGGAACATCAGCGGCATCGCTACCGACTGATTCCCCGCCGCTGCCGCTACCCGACCCAGCAGGTGCGTCTTGCCATAGCCAGCACGAGGCGCGGTCAGGAGGAGCAAAGGTTTGCCAGGGACCGCAGCCAGGTCTTCCACCGCCTCGGCCACGCGTTGCACCACATCCCGGTTCAGCCCCGAAACGGAGCGTTCCTCGACCACATCGAAAGGCGTCGTGCACACATCCTCCAGGAAAGGATTCTGTGCGGGGCGACCCGACGGCGAAAACGAAGGAGATGGCGGTGAAACGTCCACGGGAGTTTGGCGAGGCAAGGGTTGCCAGTTAGCGGGAATAGTCGCGAATTCTATGCAAATCGCGCTGAGTGAAAATGTTTTCTTTGTGGTCCTTGCGAATATTCTCACGAGTGAGACGAGCTATTATTTGCCTGTGCCAGTTTTTGGGGCGGATAACGCCTTTCAGCGCATCGAAGGCCCGTGGCTCCTGTCCAAAAAGCAGACGGTCAAAGCCGCGTGAGCGGGAGGGTCAGTCAAGTGACTTCGCGCTCGTTTCTGAACCGCCCTTCGGTCAAACTCGACGATCAAGACTCAGTGCCTCCAGGTGAACCTGTCGGG
>CAUJJC010000209.1 GCA_963204975.1 Verrucomicrobiota bacterium
CTCAGCTACCGCTTCCAAGGCCTCGACTTCCGCCTCACCGGCGTGAATCCCGCGAAGGTGGTGAAGGGGCTGATTGCGTAGCTTCGATTGGCAATCGAAGCCTTACTGCTTTACGAGTAACTCAAAATGAGCGCGATTTGATCATGAAGCCACCAGCACACAAGACGGCTACGTTTGCTACGATCACCAGCAGTTTTCCAAAACGGCAGCCATCAGCGCTGGTCACTGTCAGCCAGATGAAAGATGCTGCCGCCAAACAGGCTTGCAGGAGATTCACAGAAGCCGTCGGTGTCACTGTGGCATAGTTCTCCAGAGGCATCCAGAAACCATGTAAATCTTCCATGTCTTGGAAGATCTGCATGGTTCGCGGTCTGACAGCCTCATCAAAAATCGACTGTTTATTGTTCCGAAGCACAGTAGCGATCAAAATATGAGTCAGCGGATTCTCGTCCGGCTAAATGTCGGGCACCTTTTGATTGCAAACACTGGGAAGGCCTTCAGCAAAGAAGGCTTCCGAGCCATTTGCTACACTGACACCAGCTCAAAGAGGGCGGATGATTACACTTCAGCACAATCAGTCGCAGAGGCCAAACAGTGGATTGATGATCTTCGGCAAGAAAAGAGACATATATTCTCCATTCCCGACCAGCTGCGTTCGGCAGTTGGCACTGCAACGAGAACGGCGGGCGACTATTCAGGCAGGTTGCTCCTCGAGTTGTTACAGAATGCGATTGATGCAGATCGCGAACAGATGATTGGTTATAAGGGCATTGGTTTCAGATCGGTTCTCAATGAGGCAGAAGTGACCGAAATCCACTCTGGGAACCTGCATGCACGATGGTCGGATGGAGATGCGCGAGACTCGCTGCGCGGCCTCGAAGCCATACCCGAACAGGTTCCTGTTCTCGATTTGCCAGTCTGGCACGCACCCGACGACGAGATCGCCGCTATTTTACAAGATGAGTATCAGACGATTGTTCGTCTCAGGTTGACCAAAGAAGGCCAAGGGCATGTTCAGAGCGAATGGAGCGGCTTGGTTGGCGATCCATCGCTGCTGCTGTTCATCGACGGCCTGATTGAAGTTCAATGGGAGCACCACGACGGCTCGAAACTGGCCTGGACACGGCGTGATGGTGATGACGACTTGGTGACGATTCTCGAGACTGGTAATAGTGCCGATTCCCGCGAGCGCCGTTGGCGCTGTTTCAAACATGAAACAGCATCGGCAGCATATCCGGTCGATCATCTAAACCAGCTCATCACCAGCCCGGCAGCAAGCCCAAGACTTCGATGCTATTTCCCGGCGAAAAAGTCACCGCATCCGTTTCTAAATCTCCTGCTGCATAACTCGAAGTTTGGATTGCAAAGCAATCGCGAAGTAGTCGTCTTGGATGAAGATAGCCTTAGAGATCTCGCGCAGGCTATCTTTTTGGCAGCCGATTCCGTTCAGAGTGAAGGCGATCTTTTGGACTTGCTCCAAGTCACTCCATTTAGTGCTTCTGACAATACTCTACCTGAAACAGCTCTCTGGAATGCTGTCAAAGCAGTGTTGGTCAACTCGAAGCTCAAAGGCCTCAGCAATCGAACCATCAGGGAGATTCGCACATGCCCGCCTTCAGACGACTTAGCCCGCTATGGATGGTTAAAGGAAACTCGATTCAAGCGGTGGGCTGCCTTTCTCATGGCGCTCCAAGAGGAGGGGCGGACTCATCTGCCTGTATTATCACCTGGGGTGGAGAATGAAACTCGGGAGGCGACGCTATTGATGTTCAACGAACGCTGCCGCTATTCGGCAGATGAACTCAAAGGCGAAACTTGGGCACCAGTTGAAGGGCTCGACGGAGCAGCATCATCGTCAAAAATTCCCATATTCCTGCCACACGGCGGCAAACCCCTGAATCCCCCAGCCGGTATTGAAGTGCATTTTCTTCGCGGGAGCTTCATAAAGGCCTTTGAGGGCTTCGCTGGCGCAAAGGTGGAATCTTTTCTGACGGACTTCCTTGGGGTTGCTCCATTTTCAGCCTCAGCGGTCATTCAGCAGTGTGTGCTCAAGGCGACGTGCATAGGGGCAGAGCATCCTGCAAGCCCTGAACTCATTCACTTCCTCAAAAGCCTGCGTGAGGCAGATCAAAAGGAATTCAAAAAGCCTGTAGAGTCGTTTGATTGGAAGGACAAAGCGCGAAGCCAGTTAATTCAGAAACTACATCTTCGCTTGCAGGGGCTTAATTGGCCAGTCCTACAGATTTATGCATCCCAAAGTTGGACAGGAGATGACTTTCTTCAGTCCGCTTACGGAGACAAGCGTGGCTATTTGGACATGGATCCTCCTGATCAGGATGAAGATAAGGCTTCTTGGGAATCATTCTGGAGATGGTTGGGTGTGGGATGGTGCCCAAAGGTGGTGCCCATCATCAAAAACATAAGCCTGCCGCAGGACGCAGGCGGGTGGAATTGGAATGGTAATTCATTTAACGGCAGTCGATTTTCCAATGACTTCGATCTCCCTGACTGGGAAGCGTATTGTCGTGATTTGGAGAAGGAGCATCATGGCGATATTTTCCAGCGACGCCCCATCATGAAAGCCAACTGGGCAATTGATGTTGGGCCAAAAGTGCTCGCTTACGATAAAGCGAGCCAAATCATTTCCGCACACTGGCAGCATTATCAGCCCTTCCTCGAAACTGAAATTCGCTATAGTGGTCGACTTCAACGTCCATATAACGAAGACAAGAAGGTAGATGGAATGCAGTCCTACCTTCGTTGGCATCTTCGAGTTAGTGATTGGCTTCCTTGTATTGATGGAAGGAAGTATTCAGGAAAAACAGTCTTCAAGCGTGACGGTGCAGTCGCAAGAGCCATACCGTCCTTTGTCCCAGCTCTTGATGAAGAGTTGGGGCCAACTTCGAGGGCACCAAAGAGCTTTTTTCTGACCTGCGGCATTCGTGGGGGATGGGACGAAGTCCGGGACGATGACTGGCTACAGTGGCTCAAAGATGCTGAACACAGATCTGGCGCGGAAATGGGATCAAAGATAGAACAGGACTCGATCCGAAATCTTTATCGGGTGCTGCTCAAGGAACGCAGATTGAAAACCGGACCAAAATGGAACGAGAAAGAGACTGCACCGCTTGAGGGAGTTCGTCTTTGGATGATTGAACGCGGTCAGAGCAATATGGAGACCTGGCACAAGCCGGGATTAGCGTCTTCCATGTATTATCTGGATCGTGGCGAGTTGGCTGACTTGGCGCTTCCAAAGCTTTGCCTTTTTCCTCAGCGTCTCGACGGTCTCGAAGCTAAAGCCCTGCTGCATCTGGGACTGCCGCCCTTGTCGAAACACCTTAGCGGCACGCCCCTTGACGAGGGATGGCTTGCAGATGAATTCTCCGCAGCCGCCATGGCGAGAGTAAATGAACTGGTTGCGTTATTCTGCGCTGGTGATGCCAGCCTCGAAGAGGGTGTGCTCAAGACCAGGCTGATTTCAGTCCAGATGCGGCGGGTCGATCAACTTGAAGTGAGTTTTCAACTCAACGGACTGCCAATTGGCACCCCCATCAAGCGCCAAGTATTTCAGCAGGTGAACGAAAATGGTAGTTGGGTGGCTTTTGTTGATCGTTCGTCAAAAAGACAATGGGAGGTGTTTGCAGAGACGCTTCTTCTGGCATGCGAACTTCCGATGGATAAGCGCAAGGAAGTTCGCGACCTGCTCCAATGTCCAATCCAGGAGTTGAGTGATGAATTGATCAGGCTTGGCGTGGCACCAGAGACTGCTGAGGCGCTCAAACAAACACACCCGGCTGAACCGGAGTCGGCCCCAGGGCCTCATCAGTCCAAAACAGATGGGAAGCCTCCAAACATTGATTCTGAGCACGTATCACATCCGACCATTGGCGAGGCGCAAGCTGTCTCGACATCCTCGACCTCGCCAACAGGTGGGGCTATCGATCCAAGAGGCGCTACCGACAACGCAGGCAGGACTCAGCGGCAACGTCAAGCAACGCGCCCTCATCCAGAGAGCGGTATGAGCGCTCAGAAATATTTGTTCGTGCAGATTGAGAAGTGGTGCCTTGAACAAGGTCTTCCTCAGCCACGCTGGGAACAGGACTACATCGATATAACAATACCTGTCGATCCGCCGATTTTCATCGAAGCTAAGAGCATCGAAAAGAGAAGCGTCCACTGGACAGAGAACCAGATTCGAACTGCGCAGAGCGGTAAGGGAACCTACGTCGTGGCACTGCTCAGGTCATCGGGTTCACAGCCCGGCGAGTATGATGTGTTTTGGGTGACCAATCCGCTTGAGGCATTCGGGAATCTGTCACACAGGCACATCAAATGGACATGGCAGGACCAGGATGGTGAAAACTTTGCCCTTGAGTCATGGCTCCCACCAGAAGTTCGCCCACAAAAAGCCGCCTCGAGCTTCCAAGCCGTCATTTCGCTTGATGATCATTGGCTCGACAAGCTGATAAGGGGTGTTGAGAAAGGCTTAAATGCTGTTGGTAACCTCAGACAGAGCGACAAGACTGCTTCTGCACAACCTGCAACATTTTCGGAGGCTCGGAACGAAGACGAGCGCTAGCTGCATGACGCTCGGCGTGAATGCCGTTCTTCTGCTATGCGCGCGCTTGCCTTCTCTTTGATCTTTGTCGGATCTATTCTCCAAGCCGCCGAACCACTCCGCATCGCCGTCTTCACGGCGGATGCCACGCCGGAGATTGGGATGCCGGTGGCGTATGTGAAGGCGCGGTCGATCACGGACCCGTTGAGTGCGCGGGGTGTGGTATTGATGGGCGAAGGCAAACCGGTCGTGCTTTGTGCGGTGGACTGGATCGGCATTGGAAATGGCGGGCATGACGAGTGGCGGCGCGGGCTTGCGGAGGCGGCGGGGACCACGATGGACCGCGTGACGGTGCACACGCTGCATCAGCACGACGGCGTGCGCTGCGATCTCACGGCGGAGGAACTTCTCGCGAAGCACGGACTCGGCGGCACGCGCATGGACGCGGCGTTTTGTCGAAAAGTGATCGCCAGCACCGCAACGGCGGTTCGGGAGGCGATGAAGGCCGCGAAGCCCGTGACGCATCTCGGCATCGGCGAGGCAAAAGTCGAGAAAGTGGCCTCCAACCGGCGCATCCTCGGTCCGAATGGCCGCGTGCTGTTTGGCCGCATGAGCGCCTCGCGCGATCCGAAGGCCAAGGAAGCCGGCGAAGGCACCATCGACCCCATTTTGAAGCTCGTGAGCTTCTGGGACGGCGAAACATCGCTCGCATGGGGGCGCAGTTGGGCTGCTACGCCATCCGCATGGCAGTGAAGGACGCTGAGACGAATCGTCGCGCGATGGCAGTGTTGCTCGAAGTCACCTCAACGGTGCTTCATTCCACATAAAGGAACCGGTTTGAACTGCAAAGCACCTGACACAAACTGGCCATGGCTTCCTGGGCGGGATTCGGCACGACTCCCTTCGGATGTTGGATGTCGTGGTGATACTGGGTGAGGGCCTGGGTTTGCTCTTCGAGGTAGGCAAGGCTGCGAGCGAGGTCATCTTCGGTGGCGGGGCGGCCGTAGAGGAGGAGCCAGGCGTGTTCGAGTTGCTTGCGGCGGTCCTTGGGGATCTCGGCTTCGAGGCGGTCGGCGAGGCGACGGGAGTTCTCGAGCACGAAGGTGTCGTTCATGAGCAACAGTGACTGCGGAGCGACGGTGGTTTGGGATCGCAGTTCGCAGTTAGGCGACATCACGGGCGCGTCGAAGGTGTCGAGCACGGTGACAGGTTTGCTGCGCCGAACCTGGATGTAGATGGAGCGGCGGAAGTCATCGGCTCCAGCGGGATCGACCTTGTTCAGCGTGATGGTGCCTTTGTCGATACCTGTGACCACGCGGCCCTGCGGATCGCGTCCGACACCGCTGGGCGGGCCGAAGCTGCTCTGCACCAATGCGCCAGTCATGGCGAGCATAGAGTCGCGCAACGTCTCGGCATCGAGGCGCTTCAGCTTGAACCGCGCATACAGTTTGTTCTCGGGATCATTGCGCACCGAGACGTCGTTCACGGACGATTGCCGGTAGGTGTGGCTGAGCACGATGACGCGATGCAGGTGCTTCAGCTTCCAACCGCTCTGCACAAAATCATCTGCCAGCCAGTCCAGCAGCTCGGGATGCGTGGGGCGCTCGCCTTGACGACCGAAGTCGCCGGGCGTGTTCACGATGCCGCGCCCCATGTGATTGAGCCAGAAGCGATTCACCAGCACGCGCGAGACGAGCGGATGCTTGCCACTGGTGAGCCACTGTGCGTAAGCAAGTCGGCGACCCGTGGAGCCGGAGGGCATGGTGGCGGGTTTGAAGGGTTCAATCTCGGGCTTGGCGACGATACTGAGTTCGCCCGGTGTGACGACTTGCTTCGGCTGATCATGGTCGCCGCGATTGAAGAGCTTCGTGGCGGGCACCTGACCTTTCACCTCCATCATCGCCATGACGAACCCTTCCGCTGGCTTGGTGCCGCGCAGCTTCGTCGCCTCGGCCATCTTGGCATCCACGATGTCCTGCTTCTTCTTGTCGTAGAGATCGAGAGAGTAAGTTGCTAGCGCTGAGGGATACTTCTTGATGAGAGCCTTCTGCTCGGGCGTCTGCTTCGCCACGGGTGTGTCGCGTGCCACACGGAAGGCGGCCTGCTCAGCAGCGGGCACCTTCTTGATTTCCACCTCAAAAATCTCGTCGAGGAACTTCTTGCTCATCGCGCGGGCTTCCGCCTCAATGGCCTTGGCCTGCGTCTCGATGTCCGCCGCCTTCGCACGCTCCTGCGGCGAATAGAGCGAATACAAGCGCTGCGCCGGAGCACGCCAGGCTTCCCAGTTGTAGCCTGGATCAAAGATCGCACGCAGCCTGTAGTAGTCGGCCTGCGGGATGGGATCATAACGATGATCATGGCACTGCGCACAGGCGACGGTGAGCCCCATCAAGGACGAGGTCATGATCTTGAGCTGCTCCGCGATGACTTGGTTCTTCGCCAGCTTCGGATCGTCCACGCCATCACCGGTGCCATCAGGTGCCATGCGCATGAAAGCGGTGGCGATGAGTTCATCGCGCTTCTTCGCATCCAGCACGGCGGCCTGGAAATCACCGTGCGTGGCACCGGCGATTTCATCCCCAGCGAGCTGTTCCTGAATGAACTGGCTCCACGGTTTGTCCTCGTTCATCGAACGAATAACGTAGTCACGATAACGCCATGCCTGCGGCCGCACGGTGTCGGCTTCCGAATAGCCGTTCGAGTCGGCATAGCCCACGACATCAAGCCAATGCCGGGCCCAGCGTTCGCCGTAACTCTTCGAGGCGAGGAGACGCTCGACGAGGTTCTCATAAGCGAGCGGAGACTGATCGGAGACAAAGGTTTCCACTTCTTCCGGGGTCGGCAGCAAGCCGATAAGATCGAGCGTGAGGCGACGGATCAAGGTGCGACGATCTGCCTCAGGCGCGAAGTCGAGCCCCTTCTCGACGAGTTGCTTGAGCACGAAGGCATCGACAGGTGTTTTGATCTTCGACGCTTGGCCCTTCACCATCGGCACGGCTGGACGCTTCACGGGTTGAAAAGCCCAATACTCACGATCCTCATCCGAGATCAGTGGTCCCGGCGCGAGCGTGAGCGGCTCTGTCTTCGCGGTCTTCGCCCCTTGAGCGATCCATTGCTCGATGATCGCGATCTCGGCATCAGGCACCTGCTTGCCCTTCTTCGGCATCTCACCGCTACGGATGATCTTCACCAGCTCACTCTTTGCCGGCTGCCCTGCCTCGACGATGCGATCACCGCCATCGAGCTGCTTGTCCATGAACCGACGCAGGCGCAGATCGACATCGCCCTCGGGCTTCTCTTCCTCGCCATGGCAGTGCGTGCAGTGCGTCTTCAAGATCGGACGCACGTCCTTCTCGAAGGTGATCAATGCTTCACCGCGCACTGCTGCGGCGGTGATCAAGAGAGCGGGAACCAGGGGCAATTTCATGAGGCTGACAAACCTACGTGCGAAAGTGCCCCGCCCTTGCCGATGCTTCATCGTGCTGGTCGATGAACATTATCACCACGAAGAGCAAGGTTTGTTTACCTATAGCTCCATGATGGCAGCCGTTCACCAACCGACACTCCCCAAGATCACACTATCATCGACACTGCCCGTGCCTCACTCGACTGCCACCTTCACCACCACCTTGAAAATTTGCTCCGGTTTTTCCCACTCGATGCACGGTGCGTGAGCGTCCTCGGGCCAAAGAATCACGAAGTGCCCTGCGCTGACGTGCAGTGGCGTCGTGTCCTGCACCAGCTTCCACAGCGCCGCATCCTTCTCGTCGGAGTAGGCCATGGTCTCATCCTTCATCGCCGAAAGCGGAGCCCACAGGATCGTCTCGCGACCGCTGTGGATGAACTGCACATCAATGTATTTCCGATGCGCTTCAAACAGCGCCTTTTCGACAGGCTTCGTCTCATACGTCTGCACCAAGGCAAAGCATTGATCCCCATCAATGTCGAACCGTCCCAACGGCTGCGTGCCATCCACCGTGCGCAGGTAGGCAAAGGCTTTCGCGAAACGTGAGTTGAGCGATTCGTAGCGTGCGGCGTTGGCGAGGGTGTCGAGGATCATGGTGCCTCATTTAGCGACTCACTTCGTGTGCAGCAACTCCACAATCGTCGCCTTCATCACCTTCTCGGACTCCGGTGCCGCATAGGCTTGTGTGGGTTCGTAGCCGCCTTCGGCAAAGGATTTCTCCAGCGGGATGTAGCCTGTGGCACCATCGCCGTAGCTGGCCGTGGCGACGAAGGAACCGGGGCGCTGTTGCTGTGCGAAGAGCTGATACTCGATGAAGGTCTCGCCGGGCAGATGCAGCAGGCAAACGTCATTGCCGAGGTGCAGGCTCGTGAGCTGAATCGGCACACCAGCCGCGCAGTGGCGGATGAAGCCTACGCGCAACGCGGCGGCGATGCGTGTCGAAGCCAGCGTCTGCGTGTTCTCGATCACCTTCATCATGCGCTCCTCTGGGAACTCGGGGTCAGGCTTGAACAAAACCGGTGTGGAACGCCACTCCATGCGGCTCAACTCCGCACGTTTCATCTGCTTCTCGGACGCCACCATCGCCGCATAGATCTGCTCGCCCAGGCGCACGCGACTTCCCTTGGTGCCGTCGTTGTATTTGCCAGCCGCGATATTGCCGCCGCAACCGGTGAAGTAGATGTGCGGCACGCCTTCGTCCTTGGTGCGTCGCTCACGCGCGATGCCGACGAAGTCATGCGTCACCATGCCGTCGCCATAGAAGCTCATCGGATGCGTGGCGTAGTAGTGCAGCGACGCGAGCTTCGTCTCGCCGTTCCAGAAGCAGACCGTCTTCAGCATCGCGTCGATTTGACCATCGGGCAGTTCGCGCAGCGCAGGGTCCTTCGTCGAGCTGAGGCGCATCTTCGCGATCTTGCCGTTGTCACCGAGGATGCGTCGATTCGAGGCTACCTGTTCCACCTTGCCCTCGCCCACGGTCAGATGCGTGAGTGGCTGCGCGTGCGGGATCGCTGTCGCAAGACTCTGCGCCACGCCTTGAAACGCACGCTCTGTCCATTCGAGGTCGGTCACTGCGATCTGGTGCGGTGCCATGATCTTCGTGACCTCGCGATCCGCGATCGGCGCATTGTGTTGATGCAAGCTATGCACTGCCACTCGTTCGGGCGTCGTGCCCGCCGCCTTCGCGAGCAACTCACGCACGCGCACATGATCCACCGCCCTGATCTCACACCAATCAAACGCGCACAGCACCACCGGCTTGTCGTCACTGAGAATGACCACGCCCAACGCGAGCAATGGCTCGCTCACGCCCACCACTGGCTTCACCAAACCACCGCACAACGGCGAACCAGCAGGCGGCGTCACATCGGCGCGAAACGTCGCGAGCCGCAGAGGTTCGGCGGCAATGACTTGAGTCGTGAGCACCAACAGCGTGAGCAAGATCTTCTTCATAGGCGTGCATCAACTACGCCGCCCAAAAGAACATCCTCGCTACGCAATGATGTCCTTCACCACGCGACTCGGCTCGACTCCCGTCAGACGGAAATCGAGGCCCTGGAAGCGATACGTGAAGCGCTCGTGCTCGATGCCGAGCAGGTGCATCACGGTCGCGTGCAGGTCATGCACATGCACACCATTCTCGGCGACGTTGTAGCTGAACTCATCGGTGGAGCCATAGGTCATCCCTGGCTTCACGCCGCCGCCCGCCATCCACATCGTGAAGCAGCGCGGATGATGATCGCGACCCGCCTCGGGGCTGTCCCACTTGCCTTGACCCGCGACACCACGACCAAACTCACCGCCCCAGATGACCAGGGTCTCGTCGAGCAGGCCACGTTGCTTCAAGTCCTTGATCAGCGCTGCGGTCGGTTGATCCGTGTCACGGCATCGGGCCACGCACCAGCTTGGCAGGCGACTGTGATGATCCCAGTCGGGATGGAACAACTGAATGAAACGCACGTCACGCTCCGCCAATCGACGCGCCAGGATGCAGTTCGCCGCATAGCTGCCGGAGCGCCGTGAATCTGGGCCGTAGAGATCAAAGACTGACTCCGGCTCACTGCTCAGGTCCGTGAGTTCCGGCACACTGCTCTGCATCCGATACGCCATCTCATACTGCCGGATGCGCGTCTCGATCTCGGGATCATGCGTCTGTTGATAGCGCATCTGATTCAGCTCGGACAAGCCATCGAGCATCCCACGTCGAACGTCGCGCGGCATGCCCTCGGGATCATTCAGATACAACACACGATCCTTCGCATTGCGCAGCTTCACACCTTGGTAACGCGATGGCAAAAAGCCGCTGCCCCAGTAGTGATCGTAGAGCGGCTGATCGCTCGGGCGCTGCATCTTCGACAGCATCACGATGAAGTCCGGCAGATTGCGATTCAGACTTCCCAGCCCATAGCTCACCCAAGCACCAATGCTCGGCCGACCCGCAAGCTGATGCCCCGTGAGGAACTGCGTCATCGCGGGAGCATGATTGATTTGATCCGTGTGCATCGACTTGACGAAGCACAGCTCATCCGCCACGCCCTGAAGATGCGGCAGCCACTCGCCGATCGTCGCGCCGCTCTGCCCGCACTGAGAGAACTTCGTGATGCCGGGCAGGATGAGCTGCTTCTGATTCGCCGTCATCGTCGTCAGCCGCTGCCCCTGCCGCACCGACTCTGGCAACTCCTTGCCCGCCCACTTCATCAAGCCTGGCTTGTGATCGAACAGCTCCAACTGCGACGGTCCGCCCGACTGCGTGAGGAAAATGACCCGCTTCGCCTTCGGCGCAAAGTGCGGCAGCGAGGGCAAGCCCAGCGCACTCGTGTCCGAAGCCAGTAATGAATTCGCCGCCATCGCGCCGAGCGAGACGCCCGTGCATTGGCCGAGGAAGTAGCGGCGAGTGGTGTGAAGAGGTTCGTGGTTCATGCTTCGCGATGCAGTTTGTAAGGATACACATTCCCGCTCGCCCACTGGCAGACGTAGAGGTCGTCGGCGTCATCGACGCACACGTCGTGGCAGTTGTTGAAGACGTGCTTGTCTTGCAGCATCACCTTCAGCTGGCCGTCCTCATACTCAGGCGCTCGACCACCGGGATTGGAAACCACCTTGCCAGTGTCATCAAGGATGGTGACAAAGCCTTGTCCCTGCCACATGCGATAGTCGTTCGGCTTCGCGCCAAAGCAGACGCCGGAGAACAGGTGCTTCCCGTGGATCACCGGACGGCTCACATACGCGCCGGGCAGATACACCCCGCGCACATGCTCGCCTTCGAGCGTGAACCAGTTGAACTCATTGCGGATGCGCTCGGTGCACACGAGCAAAGGCTTCTCGCCGCGAGTATCGAGCGCGATGCCGTGCGCTTGCATGAACTTGCCGGGATTCGTCGGCTGCGTGCTCTTGCCACCGAACTTGCTGATGAACTTCCCGTCCTTGTCAAAGCGCAGCACATACTGCGAGCCGTAGCCGTCCGCGACGTAGATGTCGCCATTGGGACCGATGGCCGTTTCTGTGGGACTGTAGGGCTCGGTCGGCTTGTAGATGCCGGTCTTCGCAGGATTGGGCAACTCCAGCACCACCTTGCCATCGAGCGTTGCCTTCACCACGCGACCTGCCGTGTCGGTCGCGTAGAGGAACTCGGTGCCGCTGGCCTCACGATGAATCGTCAGTCCATGACCACCACTGAACCCCAACGTCCACGAGCCGAGCAGCGCGCCGCTCTTGTCGTAGATGAGCACGTTGTTCTGCTTGTGATTGGTGATCATGAACAAGCGCCCGTCACTCGCCTGCACCATCTCGTGGCAGTCCTTCACCGGCGTCTTCGCTGGATCAGCCTTGCTCCACAGCTTGTCCACGCGGTAGCAGAACTCACCGTGCCCCACGATCTCGCCATGGAACTCGGGTGCGGTCTTGCTCTGCGCGCGAATGTGCGGTGCGACCATCGCCGCGGCGGCTCCGACGATGAAGTGGCGGCGTGAGGAGGTGAGTGGGTTATTCATGAGTGATGGCTTCATCAAGGTTGAGCATGAGACTGGCGACGACGGTGTAAGCCGCGACTTCGGCGGCGTTGGCGGGCGATGATTGAAGATACTTCGCCGCATCATCGGGACGCTCGCGATAGTGTTTCAAAGCACGGTCCAGCTCGCGTTGAAGCACGCTGAGTTCCTGCGTGGTGGCGTCGCGCGAAAGCACTCGCTTCGAGAGCCATTGCAGGCGTGTCGTCGAATCACCGCCTTGCTTGACGACTTGCGATGCAAGCGTGCGCGAGGCTTCCATGAAGGTCTGATCGTTCAGCAGCGTCAGCGCTTGGAGTGGCGTGTTGGTGCGTGCGTTGCGCACCTCGCAGACACGGCGTTGCGCGCTGTCGAAGAGGAAAGTCGGCGCGATGGCGCGACGCCAGAAGGCATACAGCGTGCGTCGATGCTGCAACACACCCTCACTCGGCTCATACGTGAATCGGCCCATGAACATCTCTTCCCACACGCCTGCAGGTTGATACGGACGCACCGGAGGTCCGCCGAGCGCGGGATTGATCAGACCTGCCGTGCGCAGCGCTGCATCGCGCAGCATCCAGCTGGGCAACCGAAAGCGCGGGCCGCGTGCGAGCAGTCGATTCTCCGGGTCACGCGCGAGCAACTCCGGCTTCGTCGCTGAGTCCTGCTGATACGTGGCGCTCGACATGATGAGCGTGAGCAGGTGCTTCACATCCCAGCCGCTCTCCATGAACTCAACGGCCAGCCAGTCGAGCAGCTCAGGATGCGTGGGCCGCTCGCCTTGCAAACCGAAGTCCTCCGGCGTGCGCACCAGTCCGGCACCGAAGAGCATCTGCCAGAAGTGATTCACGATCACGCGCGCGGTCAGCGGATTGTCCTTCGACACGATCCACTTCGCGAGGCCCAGTCGATCCCGCGATGCCGACTCCGGCCAGGGCGCAATCGCCGCTGGCACGTCCTGCTTCACCTTGTCGCCATGCTTGTCCCACACACCGCGCACGAGCACAAAGGTGTCGCGCGGCTCCTTGCGCTCAGCCAACACCATCACGTTGACATTGCCGGAGGCCTTCTTGATTTCCGCAAGCTGCTTCTTCGCCCGATCCAGCGACGCCTTCGCTTCACGATAGGGCGCATGATCTTCGAGGAACTGATCAAACAAACGCGCGCGCAGCTTCGCATCGAGCTTGGTTGCATCGGTCACCTTCGCGTCAGCGAGATCTTCCATCGGCGACGCCTTCACACTGCGCACGGTTTCACCGGCTTGATCCGTCACGGACAGACGGAAGCTGGCGATGTTCGCATCGCCATCGGTCGAGCGGTGGCGCAGCTCGACCATGAGTTCCTCGTTGGCGCTCAGCACCAGCGGCTCCGCTATTTCAAACACCGCGACATGCGGGTTGTCCTTCGGGTGACCTTTCGTGGTCCAGCCGTTGCGTGGGTCGTCGTCCAGCGTGCCCTTCACATCACCATACTGCCGGGTCTTCGACTCGGCTTGAACATCTGCCACGGCACCACGCACGAGGATGTCGCGCACCTGAGCGCTGTCTTTGCTACGCACTTGCACCTTGATGTCGGTGAGAATGAACTCGCCGCTCGCGCCACGCGAGAGCACTCCATTCAGCGGCAGCACTTCCAGCTTCAAACCGGTCACGCGCGGCAGCTTCACCGTGGTGATCAAGCGATACTCATCCTGCTTCGGGTTCGGCCCGCTGGCGGTCACGATGGCATCGCTGTTCTGCGCGAGCTTGGTGCCTTCGTTGGTTTCGAGCTTGTTCGCCATCAGCGTATGCCAGGCTTTGAATCCTCCGCGATTCTCTTTCACGCGCGCTGCCAGCCATGGCTCAAAGGGCTTCTCAGCAGTCTTGCGTGACGCGGCTTCCAGTGGCGTGCGTTCATCGACAAGCCGCTGCGCATCGGCCAACGCGGGTGCGGTCAGGTTCGATTTGTAACTCATGTATGGCTTCGCAGCGCTGCCTGCCTTGCCGTCTTCGTCGATGGAATTGAAGAAGGCCGTGAGGCTGTAGTAGTCGGCGTGGCTAATGGGATCAAACTTGTGCGTGTGGCACTGCGTGCAGCCCAGCGTGAGGCCGAGCCAGGTGGTGCCGATCGTGTTCACGCGGTCGATCACATAGTCCACGCGCGACTCCTCGGGATCGCGTCCGCCTTCGCCGTTGGTCATGTGATTGCGATGGAAGCAGGTCGCTAGCTTTTGCTCCGGCGTGGCATTGGGCAACAAGTCACCAGCGAATTGCTCGATGGTGAACTGATCAAAGCGCATGTTCGAGTTGAAAGCCGAGACCACCCAGTCACGCCACGGCCAGTTCGTTCGTTCGGCATCGGACTGGAAGCCATCGGTGTCCGAGTAGCGCGCCGCATCCAGCCACCACATCGCCATGCGCTCGCCGAAGTGCGGCGACTCCAGCAAGCGCCTCACCACTTTCGCGAAGGCATCAGGCGACGCATCGTTCTCAAACGCGGCCACTTCCTCCGGCGTCGGCGGCAGGCCGATCAGATCAAACGATGCACGTCGAATCAGGGTGTGCTTGGCCGTTCGCGGAGCCAGCGCTAGCCCGTTCTTCGACAGGCGTTTCGTCACCAAGTCATCGACTGGGTTCGCCTTGGCATCACTGAGCTTCGCTTTCACCGGAAGTTCGAAGGACCAATGCTTCCCCCACACCGCGCCCTCGCTGATCCATCGCTTCAGCATCGCCACCTGCTCTGTCTTGAGCCGAGGCTTGTGCGACTTCGGCGGCGGCATCAACTCGTCTTCGTCATCGCTGACGATGCGCGCGATCAGCTCGCTCGCGTCGGGCTTGCCGAGCTTGATCTGCGTCAGCACTCCCTCGCGCGTGTCCAGTCGTAGGTCCGCCTTGCGATGTGATTCATCCTGTCCGTGACAGCTCAAGCAGTTGTCCGACAGCAACGGCAGCACATCGCGACTGAAGTTCACCGGCTCGGCAGCAAGCGGCAAGCAAGCAATCAAGGTGAGTGCTGAGACAATTTGAAGGCGTATCATGGGCGGCACCATATACGCGCCCTGCCGTGCGGGAATGGCAGCGGCTTGCATGATCAGTGGAGAATCCGCTCATTGAATCGTAGTTGGGCCCTGACTGGGGCTGGCGTTCAGCCCTTGCAGTCGTTCAAGGAGGATCAATCCCACAGTAAAATGCGAGGGTGGGAAGTGGCGTCGAAGGGCGCAGGATTCTTTCGAGGGAAAGATTTGTGCGGCGCTTCATCGCCTTCGATACAGCGCAGAGCATCTGGATGAGTTTCATACTGTTCGCTTGTTGGGAGTGGTGCCGTTGCGTCCGTCGCAGCACGCAACGGCGACGAGAATTGTGAATTACTTGATCAGGCGGAAGTTGAAGGGGTAGCGCAGGAGCCATCCTTGCTGAGCTTTCACTGCTGCGATCACCACCAGCATGAGCGTGGCAAAGCTAACTAGCGAACTGACGATGCTAACCATCGCGGCGATGAAGGATGATCCAAGAAGGCCAGCAATGAAGCCCAGCGGGAACATCACAATCATGAGCGTGATACCCATGTTAAGCGCTTCCTTGCCATGGGCATCGACGGATGGGCTGGCGTGGCGCTTCCAGGGCCAGATGATCAGAGGGAAGAGGTGGGCGAGCAGAACGAAGGTGCGTTCTTGTTCGATAGACATGCTGCCACAGCCGAAGGCGGGAGCAGATTCAATGCGGATCGGAAGACGATTGCTGGGGTCAAGGGTAGCGGTGTTCATGGTCGTTGTTTGGTTGATGAATGTTGATTCACTGGTGATCAGTGACGGCTCCATGATGAACTCGTTTTCTAAAGCTGGGTATGGAACGAAGGGCCTACGACTTTAGTCGGATCGTCAGGCCTGCGGAGCTTGACGTAGCGTGGCTGAACAAAGTGCAATCCGACTTTAGTCGGACGCGACAAAGCCCGTCGAAGGGGCCATGCAGGACGTGCCTGTCAAAACAGAAGTCCACTGAACGCGATGATCGCGCGCAGTGGACTTCGCGGTCCTGATGGTGCTCTGCGTATTTCTCTAGAATCGACCAAGATACACGGCGCGAATGAGCGGCTTGTCCGGGGTCGAGTCCAGCACGATGAGATCGACGTCATGCCCCTCGAAGGTGCCGTAAACGGAAGGCGAGTTGGGCAGCTTCAGGCGCACGATTTTGTCCACACCCTGCCATGCATAGCGAATGACCGCATAGTAGGAGCGTATGGTCGAACGCTGGAAAGCAGGGGTATGTTCGCTGTGGCTGGCTTCACGAGCATAGACATCCATGCTCTCAACTTTGCCTTTGATAGCAACGCCCTGGCTGAGGACCTTCCTCACCCAAAGATAACGCCGCAACAGGATGAGTGAAGCAAGGGCCGCGATGACGAGGGCACCCACCGGAACCCACTTGGACATGGCGATCTCAAAGGAAAGATCCACTCCTGGTGGTGGAGGATTCGGTGGAGCCAACAAGCGGAAGCCGGCGGCTACGATCAGCATAAAGCCTGCGGTGTCGATGGCACGTTTGATGGTGATGTCGCGCCAATACAACGATGGAAGACCTGGTTGTGAGGGTGTCGGTTTCATGGAGTGGTTTGTCGTTGAGTGAGAGGTTGTGAGATGTGTTGTTAGGCTATCGGAGCGGAGCCGGGACATGCCAGCAGAGGCACATCGCGTAATAGCCAAACCAGACGGCTAGAAATGGCAGGCAGACGATCTCCAGGCTTGCTCCTGTGAAGATCATGCGGGCGTAGCCAGACATCACAATCGCGGCGAGCACACCGACAAGATGAAGGAACCAACGAGTTGCTGGAGTGAATACGGAGGCCAGCATGGCGAGCGATAGAAGGCCGATCATCATCTGCCAAGGCGAGACCTGCCATTCAGTCTCCTCAGGTGCGGTGCCTTTCGTGAATGCGGTGGCGAACAGCGTGGTGGCGTAGCCGAGCGCTTGCACCCCTTGCTTGGCGGTGGATGCCGCATCACGCAGAAACAACACCAATCCCAGCAGGATCAACGAACTGAGCGATGCCACGCAGGTGAGGCCGCGAAGGAGAATGAACAGCCCGTTCATGACAGCGGTGGATAGATCGCGTTCTCGGTGGGATCGGCTTCGTTGTAGAGCACCCACACAGGTTGGCCAGAGTTCCGCCGTGACGCTGTGCTGTCGAAGGTGATGATCTCTCCCTCGTGCCAGTGATCACCGATGGGAAAGTGGTAAACCACTCTGTGCGGGTGACGGCCATTGATCTGCTGAGTAGTATCCATGCTGACACGCTCGATTCGCCCCTCCACTGCCTTACCCAACCTGAATGCGCGGAGGCGTCCTGCGGCGGTCTTCCATCCATACCGGAACATGGAAACTCCTCCGAGGAGGAAGAACCCAGGTGCCAGGGCGGGGAGCCATAGCTTGTTGACCAGCATTGGCACGCCCATGAGCAGACCGATGCCGGTGAAGCCCAGGCCTACGAGCGTGGCAATGTTCTCGGTCCAGCGGATGCGCTTCACGTAACTGCGAGGGAGCTTGCGCGGAGCTGGTGGCGGCGGCTCGCCCAGGTTCATGCCAGGCGGAGGAGGAAGAGGGCCGCCGCATTGTTTGCATTGGCTCTGCCAGTTCACATACGCAGTGGTGCACCAAGGACAGGTATGCATGATTTTAATGAGGTAAGAACTGAAGGGCGGAGAAGAGCGGGTTTTAAACTTGCAGCCTCTCCACCCAGATGGTGAAAGCTGTTACTTGGCTGAGCGAACGATGACAGCGGTGATCGAGTCGATGGAGACTGTAGCTTCGAACATCTCCATGCCGGTGAGCGAGGTGAGATGGATGACGTTGTCCCCCACGAAGGCGACCTTGCCGCTGATCTTCTCGCCAGACTTGAGCCGGAGTTCCACCTGCTTGCCAGACTGGGACTGAAGCATCGCTGCTTGCGTGCTGTCTTTGGCGGGGGTGAGGGTGTTGGCTTGAGCGCTGATGGTCAAAGCGGCGATGACAACGATAAGATGCAGTGTTTTCATGGTTTGGATGATTCGTGTTGTTAGTGAGTGCCTGATGGCGTGTGCATCTTCGCTGATGTGGCTGATCCGTAAATGGAACGAAGGTCGTAGGACTTTAGTCGGATACGCAGGGCATGGGCACAAACGTCAGCGCGGCCCCCGTTGCCAGGGGCCGCGCCTTGTCAGTTCCCTCAACAACGACAGTCAGGGAAAGGTTTCGAATGCAGAGCTACTTCGCCAGCCAGTGCATGGCACCGCTTTCACCGATGTAGTTCAGCACAGCGGGCTTGCTGCTCATGAAGTAGCCGTGACCGCCCTTGTTCGCCCCCTTTTGCATGAGCACGCCCTGCCACTTGGGAGTGGTGTTGTCGCTGTGCTTGAAGGTGCCGCTGATGAGGCCTGTGGTGAACACGGGCACGAATGTGAAGGTGGCGTCCGTGGTTGGAGCCTTGGTCAGCACGTTGGTGGTGGTGAGGTTGACGAACTTCGTCACGCTGCTGGTGAGTAGGCCATCAGTGAAGGTGAGATCGGTGTTGCCCGTGGTGGAATTGGTCACGTTCAAACCAGGGAACACGGTCGCAGGTGATGGCGTGTATTTGCTCGCGAGCATGTCGATGTAAATGCCTTCATCCCACCCATACGGATACCATTGCACCACCTGGAAAGGGCGGAACCAGAGCATGTTCATCGCAGTGGCATCGGTGTCGGCTTGAGTGTCATCGAGCACGGCATCGGCGGCGATGCAGCCTTTGTTGAGGTAGAGCGACTGGAAGATGGGCCAGTGCTTCGCCTGCGAGAGGTTGCCGCTCATGGTCACTACCGTGTCGTCAGCGAGCTTGCCGCTCATGGAGACGCTGCCATTGGCCAGCACCTTGAAGGTGAGGTAGCCATCGCCTTGCGGATAGTCATGCGTGGTGAAGCCAACGCCCTGCGAGGTGCGTGCCTTGAGGCGTGCGGTGTAGCTTTTCACATACGTGGCAGGAACAATGCTGGTGGTGCCATTGAAGTGATGACGGTCGGCCTTGATGTCTGACTGTGCGACGATGGCGTTGAGCTTCAACTCGGTGAGCGTGCCGGTGATGCGGTTGGTTGCTCCACTGAGATCAGCGGTGAGTGCAAGGACAAGCCAGGGTTTGCCGGGGCGCAGCAGTTTTATCGTGGTCTCACGAGTCACGCCGAAGCGTGCGACACCCGTGTTGTCGCAGGTGGCGACGATGGGCAAGGTGAGGCCGTCGATCTTGATGGAGCCAGTGAGCGTGCCTGCGGTGGTGAGCTTGGCGGTGCAGAGGCCGGTCGTTGAGTTACTCATCACGGTGCCGCCAGAGGGCTGCGAGGAGGAGGCAGTGATGAGGCCGCTGAAGTCTCCCGTAACGGCGGAAGTGAAAGGATTCACGATGAACTTCGCGGTGAGCGTGAGGCCGGGTTGCATGATGAAAGCGAGCGTTGGTAGCTCCATCTTGAGCGGCGTGATACCGGTGTTCGTTGTGTTGTTTACAGTCCAGCCATCGAAGACAAAGCCAGGCTTCGGCGTGGCGACGATGGTGTAGCTCTTGCCGACTTGTCGGTTCGAGGTCGGGACAAATCCAGCCGTGACAACGCCTGAGTTCGCTGGGCCGCTGACGCTGACGGTGAGCGTGCGGAGATGGGTGAAGGTGCGGGTGACAATGGTGGAGGCGTTGCCTTTGAAGTCGAGCGTTCGGATACGCACACTGTTCAAGCCTGGGGCTGGTGTGACATTGGTGGTGAAGGTGGTGCTCGTTGCGCCAGGAGCAGCAATCGCGACATCACTGAACGCGCCGTTGTTGAGCGAGAGCTGCACCTTGGCCACGCCGATGTTGTCGGTGGCCGTGCCGCTAATGACGACGGGCAGTGTGTCCACGATGGTCGCGGCGTTTGCAGGTGCGGTGAAGGTGGCGATGGGCTTGATGAGTTCCGTTGCGGAAGCCGGAGGGAGAATGACGACGGTGGCGGTGGAGGGCGATCCGAGAGTCGCGCCGATACTGCCGTTGCCAAGTGAGATGGTGAAGACCTTCGCTGTCGTGGTGGTGGCATTGGCCACGATGGGAAGCATGAGATGCTGCTCGCTGATGCCATCACCGAAGGATACAGCGGCATTGCTTTGCGCCGTGTAGTGCGTTGGAGCAATAGCGGAGCCATCGGCACTGCTCAGCGTGCAGCTCACCGGGCCGACGATGCTGACGCTGCGCTGGATGACGATGTCTGCCATGCTGCCTGCGGCGCTGCTGGCAACCGTGAATACAGGGCTGGCAAAGGCGAGCGTGCCAGAACCGGGGACGTTGGCCGTGATGCTGTAAGTCTTGGTCGTGACAGTGTCTTCCGCAGTGACGACGATGGTGATGGGATTGTCGCCGAGACTGAGCGCGATGCTGCCACTCGCATTACCGGAGGTCACGGCATTGCCATTAACGGTGATGGTCGCGCCCGACTGTGCTTTGGTCGGCGTGACGGTCATGGATGAAGTGCCAGGAGGAATGGCTGCCGTGTAGGTGGTCGTCGCTGATGCAAAGTCAGGCGTGAGTGTGCCATTGCTCAGTGTGAGAGCCGAGAGATCGGCATTGGTGCTCGGAGGTCCGAAAACTGCCACAGCTCCCTGGTCACGTCCGTTTGCATCGGAGTTCGGTATGCCAACGGTGATGCGCGATCCTTGGATGCTCACCGCTGTGCCGAACGCATCTGCCTGGGAAGGTGTGGGATTGTTTAGGATAGCGAGCGGAGAGGCAGGCGTAGCGCTGGCGAGATCGAAGACATAGACTCTGCCCGCATCTGTAGCGCCAGTGTCGTTGCCTGAAACACCGACGACCACCCTGGAGCCAGCGAGTGAGAGCGAAGCACCGAAGGCATCATTAAAGGTGGGACTTGGATGATCAATGGTGCGCACAGGTGTGGTCGGTGTGGCACTGGCGAGATCGTATTCATAAATGCTGCCGGCTCGCGCAATGGCCCCCACAGATGCGGACTTGGCTGCTACGACGATGCGATTGCCGTCAATGGTGACGGCGCTGCCAAATTGTTCGCTATTGGTCGGTGTGGGATTGGTGAGCACATGCACGGGCATCGTGGGAGTAGCGCCGCCGAGATTAAAGACATAAGCAATGCCGGTGCTGGCAGCGCCAGTGCCATCCCCACGCGCGCCCACGATGACGTTTTGGCCAGAGATGGCAACGCTGACACCGAACTCGTCTCCTGCGGACGGACTGGGATTGATGAGGGTGTGAACAGGCACGTCAGGTGTGGCGCTGTTCATGTCATAGACGTAGGCGCTGCCAGCATTGGAGGCACCAGTGTCGTCCTCGGGCGCTCCGACCACAATGAGCGATCCGGAGAGCGTCACAGAGCTGCCGAAGTTGTCGCTAGCAACCGGAGTCGGGTTGAGCATCGTGAGCACAGGCACTTTCGGCGTGGCGCTGGAGAGGTCGAACACATAAGCCAGCCCGGCCCGAATCGACGGAGTGAATGCGTTCGGGGCACCGACCACCAGGCGTGTGCCTTCGAGTGCGATCGAGGCTCCGATGCGGCTATTGATGTCTGTGAGGAGGTTATCAATGATGAGCACAGGCGTGCCTGGCGTGGCGCTGTTCATGTCATACACAGCCACCGTGCCTGCGTCGATACCTACCAAGTCATCGTCGGGCAATCCAACCGCAACCAACGAACCCGAAACGGCCACGGCCTGGCCGAAGTGATTGTCTGCGGCGGCTGTTGTGTGGGCCAGTGTCAATACTGGCACCGTGGGCGTTGCGGACGAGAGGTTGTAGAAATAGCCCGCGCCTGAGTTGGGAGCAGCGAGATCATCTTGGGAGGCTCCGATGAGAATGCGGTTTCCGGACAGAGCTACGGAGGTGCCAAAGAAATCCTGGGTGGCGGGTGCGGGGTTGTTCAGCGTGTGAACTGGCACGGTCGGTGTGCCGCTGGCCAGATCATAGACATAGGCGCTGCCTGTCTGAGCCCCGTTGAAATAGTCCCGGCTGGCGGTGACAACGAGGCGGGTGCTTTGCAATGTCATCGCCGAGCCAAAGAAGTCGTTGGCCTGGGGCGTGGGGTTGTCAATGGTATGCACGGGCACCGTCGGAGTGCCGCTGGAGAGATCATACAAGTGGACACTGCCTGCGGCGACGCCGCTGACCATGTTGGTGGAGGACGCTATTCCCACCAGTGATCCCGAGAGGGTGATGCTGCCACCGAAGTTCTCGTTGGCGAGCGGGTCGGGATTGTTGATCGTATGCACTGGCGTGCTTGGTGTGCCGCTGCCGAGATCAAAGACATAAGCGATGCCAGCATTGGTGGCACCCGTGTCATCGCCCGTGGAGGATACGACCAGTGTATTGCCTTCCAGCGCGAGCGAGATACCAAAGCTGTCACTGGCACCCGGCGTGGGGTTATTGATGGCCAGCGTATGCACGGTGGGCGTGGCACCCGCGAGATCATAAACGTAAACACGTCCCGAGTCCGTGGCACCTGTGTCGTTGTTGTTCGCACCCACGACGAGGCGATTGCCAGACAGCGCGACGGCGGCCCCGAAAAAGTCGTTGTCGGAAGGCTCTGGATTTGGGATCGAGAGCACCGGCACGGTCGGCGTGGCACTGGCGAGGTCATACACATACACGGAGCCTTGGGCGATCTTGGTGCCATGCGTGCGTCTGGCCGCGATGATGAGTCGGTCCCCTTGCAAGATCACCGAGCTGCCAAATTCCTGACTGCTCTGCGCAACGGGTGAAGAGATCGTCATTTGCAGCGCCCCGGTGGTGGCGTCGAAGATCTTCACGCCACCACCCACGTTGGCGACGGTGCTGTCACCTGTGCTGCCGAGCACAAGGCGATTGCCGTCCAGCGCACTGGAACTGCCATAGCGGCCCCCGCTCATGATGTCTGAAGGAGCCTGCAAGGTTTGTTGCAGCGTGTATGCCGGCGCTTGGGCAAGAACTGGCTGCACTGCAAGGAGCAGACACAGCAGCGTGAGAAGCAGTGAGGTGGATTTCATGAGGGTGTCGGTGGATGAGTATTTGAACTGACAACACGATCATGGGCGAGAACTGCGAAGCGCGGTATTGAACCAAGGTGCTACGACTTTCGTCTGATGCACCGCGCTGGAGTCCTTGAAGTAGCAACGGCACGACTTGCGCTATTGGACTTTGGTAGGATGCGGTTCCTCACCTTCTTGTGAATCCTTTGGACACGACGCGAGCAACGGGAGGTGCCTGAGATGACTCTCATCAAAGCAAGAGCGCGGACCCCGTTGCCAGGGTCCGCGCCTTGTCAGTTCCCTCAACAACGACGGTCAGGGAAAGGGTTCGAATGCAGAGCTACTTCGCCAGCCAGTGCATGGCGCCGCTTTCACCGAGGTAGTTCAGCACAGCGGGCTTGCTGCTCATGAAGTAACCGTGACCGCCCTTGTTCGCACCCTTCTGCATGAGCACGCCCTGCCACTTGGGGCTGGTGTTGTCGCTATGCTTGAAGGTTCCGCTGATGAGGCCCGTGGTGAAGACAGGCACGAAGGTGAAGCTCGCGTCCGTGGTCGGAGCCTTGGTGAGCACGTTGGTAGTGGTGAGGTTGACGAACTTCGTCACGCTGTTGTTGAGCAGGCCATCAGTGAATGTGAGGTTCGTATTGCCCGTGGTCGGGTTGATCGCGGCGAGACCTGGGAAGACGGTCGCGGGAGATGGGGTGTATTTGCTCGCGAGCATGTCGATGTAGATGCCTTCATCCCAGCCATACGAATACCATTGCACGTTCTGGAACGG
>CAUJJC010000210.1 GCA_963204975.1 Verrucomicrobiota bacterium
GTGGCCACAGTTGGAACTTGCAAACTCCTGCTGCGCTTGCCTGATGGACGAACAGTCGAGTCAGTGCTCATGCCGGACTTCCACCCTGAACGGGCAGCAGGGTGTGTTTCAAGTCAGGTGGGTTGTGCGATGGGATGTGACTTCTGCGCGACCACGCAGACGGGATTTGAACGGAATCTTTCTTCGGGTGAAATCGTCGAGCAGTTCATACAGCTTCGCCGTCAGGCCCGCGCCTCAGGGCGCACCCTGAGGACGCTTGTGTTTATGGGAATGGGCGAGCCCCTTCTGAACTTGAGGAACGTGATCGAGGCGGTGAAGCGCATCGCCGATCCTCAACTCGGCGCGCTTGGATGGCGGCAGGTTACTGTCTCGACCGTGGGCATCGTGCCGGGCATTGATGAACTACGTGAGGCAAATCTCGGTGTGCATCTCGCCGTGTCCTTGCACGCGCCAGATGATCATACTCGGGCTGCGCTGCTACCCATGGGCAGGCGCTACCAAGTAGAAGATGTGTTGGCTGCGGCAGATCGTTATCAAGCAGCCAGCGGACGCATCACGACCATCCAGTATTGTTTGTTGGAAGGCGTCAATGACTCGGTGGAGCAGGCTCGAGATCTGGCTCGATTGCTCGAAGGTCGTCGCATGCATGTGAATTTGCTTCGATACAATCCCACGGGCTTGAGTCTTCTGGGACGCACTTATGCACCCAGTAGTCTGGAGCAAACCGAAACCTTCCTCGCCGAGTTGCGCGCTCACGGCACCGTGGCGCACCTGCGGCGTGCCCGTGGTCCCGACATTGATGCTGCTTGTGGGCAGCTTCGCCGCCGTGCCGTCTCCTCAGCGCTGGTCACTGACTGACGCTAAGTCACTGGCAGAAGCGGAAACTCATCGGGCATAATGAACTGGATCAGCGTGGGATGCCTAACCGAACAAATCAAGCTGCCCCGTGCTCTCAGGGCGCTTCTTCTTCGGCGCACGCGAGGGCACGGTCGTGACTTGATCTGCCACACTCGCGGTCGGTGCGGTGCCGGACTCGAGCTGCGCGAGCACTTGCTTTGACCGCGCGATCACGGTGTCCGGCAGGCCCGCGAGTCGTGCGACTTGAATGCCGTAACTCTTCTCCGCGCTGCCAGCGATGATCTTGCGCAGGAAGATGATCTGCTGGTTCCACTCCTTCACCGCGACATTGTAATTCTGCACCGCCGGGCGGCTCAGGGAGAGCACGGTCAGTTCGTGATAGTGCGTGGCAAACAAAGTCCGCGCCCCGATCTGATCGTGCAGATGCTCGGCAACGCTCCACGCGATGCTCAGGCCATCGAAGGTGCTCGTGCCGCGACCGATCTCGTCGAGGATCACGAGGCTGCGCTCGGTCGCATTGTTCAAGATGAGTGCCGTTTCATTCATCTCGACCATGAAGGTCGATTGCCCACGCGCGATGTCATCGCTGGCACCGATGCGCGTGAAGATACGATCCACGACACCGACTTCCGCTGATGCCGCAGGCAAGTAACTACCGATCTGCGCGAGCAAGGTCAGCAGCGCGATCTGGCGCAGGTAGGTGCTCTTGCCCGCCATGTTCGGACCCGTGATGATGAGCAGTCGGTTCTGCTCTGGCTCCAGCGTCACATCGTTCGGCACGAAGCGCTCGCCGCCGGTGAGACTTTGATCCAGCACCGGATGCCGACCATCGCGGATGAAAAGGTTGCGCGTGTCGTTCAGGATCGGGCGCGTGTAGTTGTAGAGTCGTGCGGTCTCGGCCAGCGAGCACAGCACGTCGAGCACCGCGATCGCATCTGCCGTTTCCTGAATCGCTTCAAGGTGTTGCAGCACGCGCGTGCGCAGCGTCACGAACTCCTCGTATTCCAGCGCCTTGCTGCGCTCTTCCGCGCCGAGGATCTTATCCTCCATACGCTTCAAATCATCAGTGATGTAGCGCTCGCCGTTCACCGTTGTTTGCTTGCGATGATAGTCCGGCGGCACGCTGCCGATGTTCGCCTTCGTGATCTCGATGAAGTAGCCAAAGACCGCGTTGTATTTGATCTTGAGGCTCTTGATCCCCGTGCGCTCGATCTCGCGATTCTGCATGTCCGCGATCCACTCGCGACCCTGCGTGCTGGCACTCCGCAGTTCATCGAGCGCCTCGTTGTGGCCGACTCGGAAAATGCCGCCTTCCTTGATCTGCATCGGCGGTTCATCCACGATCACACGCTGAATTTCAGCCGCGATGTCAGACAAGTCCTTCATGCCACTGGCGATGATTTGCACCAAGTCACTGGGCACTTCACCGAGCAACGTCTTGATGCCCGGCACGACCTCCAGCGAACCCGCCAGCGCCTGCAAATCGCGCCCATTGCCACTGCCTTGGCTGAGTCGGCTACTCGTGCGCTCTAGATCGCGCACATCCTTCAACAAGGTGCGCAACTGGCCCAGCAGCATCGGTTCCTGGAGCAGCGAGGCGATGACTTCCTGACGTTGATTCAAGCGGGCCACATCGCGCAGCGGATGCAGCACCCAGTGGCGCAAACGCCGCGCGCCCATCGGCGTGCAGGTGCGATCAATGGCGGAGAGCAAGGTGTGCTGATGACCGCTGCGACTGGTGACGAGTTCGAGGTGGCTCTGGCTCGCCGCGTCGATCAAAACGCAGTCGCCCGGCGTTGCCACGCGCAGTCGCCGAATGTGATCCACGCTGCGCCGAAGCTGGAACTGCACGTATTGCAGAATAGCACCCGCCGCACAGATCGCGGGCTGCATCGCCGTGCAACCGAAGCCATCGAGCGACTGAACTTTGAAATGCGTGGTGAGACTGTGCAGCGCCTGATCGAGCAGGAAGAGATAGCTGTCGCAACTCTGCGCCGACGATGGATTGCCGAGCGCTTCAAGCAGGTCGCGTTGTTCCTCGCAGAAGAGCAGTTCGCTCGGCTGCAAGCGCTGCACTTCATCGGCGAGTTCAGTGGCATCCGTGAACTCCGCGACTTCGAACTCGCCCGTCGTGTGATCGACGAAAGCGAGGCCGAGGCGCTTCCCTTCGCGATACACGGCGGCGAGGTAGTTCGCACGCGAGCCATCGAGCATCGTGAGATCGCTGATCGTGCCAGCGCTGATGATTTGCGAGATCTCGCGCTGCACCAGCTTGCCGGGCACCGGATCGGTCGTCTGCTCCGCGATGGCCACGCGCTTGCCCGCCGTGATCAGCTTCGCGATGTAGCCCTGCGCGCTGTGATGCGGCACGCCGCACATGGGGATGCCATTGCGCTTCGTCAGTGTGGCATTCAGGATCGGCGAAGCGATCTGCGCGTCCTGAAAAAACAGCTCGTAGAAATCGCCCAGTCGATACATCAGCAGCACGTCCTCGGGCAGCTCCCGCCGCATGGCGAGATACTGCTTCATCATCGGAGTGGCGCTGGCGTCGGACATGAGAAAGGCGGGGAGGTAAGTGGCGGGACGGCGGCGAATTGCAAGCAGGCTATCAGGGGAAATACGCTCGGATAAGACCAAACCACAGAAGGAATCAGGTGCAGAAACCTTATCCCCGCTCTGTGTGTCTCGGTGACCTCCGTGGTTAATGTCAGACTTCCATTTCAACCACAGAGATCACAGAGATTCACTGAGGGCAGAAACAATTCTCCCTCCGGGTTCTCCCTGATTTGCGCCGTGCCACGAAGATTCATGCTTGTGCTCTCGTTAGCTCCACGGCCAAAATAGAGCCTCCATTTATGTCATCACCCATCATTACACCCTCGACCTCGCGTCGTGATTTCATCCGCACAGCAGCCGGTGCCTCGGTGCTCGCGGGCATTCAGATTCCTTATGTTCACGCTGCGGGCAGCGACCAGATGAAGGCGGTCCTCATCGGCTGCGGCGGGCGCGGCACGGGCGCGGCGGACAACGCGCTGAAGACCAAGAAGAACTTCCCGATCAAGATGGTCGCGATGGCCGACGTGCAGGAGAACCGCTTGAAGTCGAGCTTCGAAACGCTCACCGCCAAGCACCCTGACGTGATGTCCGTCTCCGAAGACAACAAGTTCATCGGCTTTGATGCTTACAAGAACGCGATGGATCAGCTCAGCCCTGGAGACGTAGCAATCTGCGCGACGCCGCTCGCGTTCCGCTGGGTTCACTTCAAGTATGCCATCGAGAAAGGCATTCACATCTTCATGGAAAAGCCCGTGTGCGCCGACGGCCCGACCGCCAAGCGCCTTCTGGCTCTGAACGAGGAAGCGAAGAAGAAAAACCTCAAGGTGGGCATCGGCCTCATGTGCCGTCACTGCCGCCGCCGGCAGGAACTCTTCGACCGCATCCAGAACGGCGAACTTGGCGAGATCCTGATGGGCCGCGCCTACCGCATGTCCGGCCCCATCGGCACCTGCTTCACCCTACCTCGCGACAAGGAAAAGGATAAGAGCGAACTGCTCTGGCAGATTCAGCACTTCCACAGCTTCCTCTGGGCGAGCGGTGGTGCGTTCAGCGACTTCCTCATCCACAACATCGACGAGATGTGCTGGATGAAGAACGACTGGCCGGTGGAAGCCCAGGCGATCAGCGGCCGCACCAATCGCGGCGACTTCATCGACCAGAACATGGACAGCTACTCGGTGGAATACACCTTCAAGGACGGCACCAAGGCCTACATGGAAGGCCGCAACGTCGCTGGCTGCCGCATGGATCACTCCACCACCGTGCATGGCACCAAAGGCATGGCCGTCGTGTCTGCCGCTGGTCACATGCCCTCAATGGCCATGATCACCAAGAACCATGTGCCCGTGCGTGTTGCCAAGCCTCGCGCCCGCAAGATCAAGGACCCGAAGACTGGCAAGATGATCGACGGACCCATCGAGCAGCCTGTGCTGCCACCGAGCGTGAAATGGGCCGCCCAGCAGCCCGAGCCGAATCCGTATGACCTCGAGTGGGAAGACCTCATCGACGCCATCCGCAACAACAAGCCTTACAACGAACTGGAGCGTGGCGTCATGGCCAGCGTCGCCACCTCGATGGGCCGCATGGCATCGCACACCGGTCAGATCATCACCTTCGACCAGATGCTGAACTGCACCCACGAGTTCGCTCCTGGTGCTGACAAGTTTACCATGGACGGCCCCGCTCCGATCATCGCTGACGCGAACGGCAAGTATCCGATTCCGCAGCCCGGCATCATCAAGGAAACCGAATACGAAGTGCAGGCCGCGAAGTCCTAAGTTCACTCATCCCCAAGAAAGCCCGCTTCGGTCACGAGGCGGGCTTTTTTGTTTTGCTAGGCAGCAACGTAGGGCTGGTGACGGAAAGTCTTGTCACGAGTGCTTCGTTTCAAGTAGCGTAACTTTTTCGCCACCTATGAACTCCAGCGTCTGCCGCACCCTTAGCACCATCTGCTTTCAAGCAGGTATCCTGTCAGTCATTCTTTCGATCACCATCTGGTGGTTCCTCAATGGCGATGAGACCGAGACCAGAGCGCACGCCGAGCGATTTGGCATCTTCGTCGGGCTGTGGGCTCCCACATTGCTGATTCTCTCGAACCGTTTTGATCGCTACGCTGACAAGGCCAAGCCGCTGCCAGGCATGAGTGAGGACCTGGACGACGAACCAAAGGCTTGAGCGCCTGGTTGTTTTTGATCACGCTCATCGCATGGATGTGCGCGAGTTGATGCTCTATTGGCGGCGACGTGTGGCCCTTTGGTGGGCGTCATCGTTGACACGGCGCTTTCATCGGGAAATCGGTGGCAAGCGCCTCACGAGCAAAGAAGTCGGCGACCTGGGAGAGGTGATTGCGGCGAAGTGGCTGCGTAAGCACGGGCGCAAGGTGTTGTATCGAAACTTCGCAGCGCCTGAAGGCGGTGAGGTGGACATCGTGTGCCGACATGGTGCGACGCTGGCCTTCAATGAGGTGAAGACGCGCACGAGCGTGGGTCTGCATCGTCCTGCGGATGCGGTGAACGCGGACAAGGAGGAACTCATTCAGCGCGGTGCGAAGCGCTGGCTGGCGATGCTGGGCAATCCGGTGATCCCGTTTCGATTCGATATCGTGGAGGTCTATCTGATCGAAGGCGAGCTGCCGCGAGTGAATGTGATCGAGCGTGCCTTCACGATGCCGGAAGGGAATCTCACCGGGCGCGTGTGACTTGCGCGATGGGGCGTGCGTGCTTTTCTGCGCGATGCCTCTTTCGCTCCGTCCCGCCTCTGAATGTCGTTACGATCTGCTCGCCCTCGGTGAAGTGCTGCTGCGCCTCGATCCCGGTGAAAGCCGCATCCGCACCTCGCGTCGGTTCACGGCCTGGGAGGGCGGGGGCGAATACAATGTGGCGCGTGGCTTGCGGCGGTGCTTCGGCTTGCGCACGGGGCTGCTGAGTTCCTTTGCCGACAATGAAATCGGACGGCTGCTGGAGGACCTTATTTTTCAAGGCGGCGTGGATACCACGAATGTGAAGTGGGTGCCCTACGACGGCATGGGCAAGCGGGTGCGCAATCCGATCAACTTCACCGAGCGTGGCTACGGCTTGCGCGGTGCGAAGGGATGCGTGGATCGTGGGCACAGTGCGGCCTCACAGATGAAGCCAGGTGACTTCGACTGGGACGATCTCTTTGGGAAGCAAGGGGTGCGCTGGTTGCACACGGGCGGCATCTTGGCCGGTTTGAGCGAGACGACCACGGCGCTGGCCATCGAAGCGTGCAAGGCGGCGAAGAAGCATGGCGTGGTCGTGTCTTATGACCTCAACTATCGCCCATCGTTGTGGCAGGAGCGTGGTGGGTTCGCGGCAGCGCAGGCGGTGAATCACGAGCTGGCCGCGTATGTGGATGTGATGTTCGGCGTGCTCACTGACAGCGAGCCTGCGGGCATGCCGACCAATAGCGATCCCAGCGACATCTTTGCCGATCAGGCCAAGACGCTGCGTGTGGGCATGGAGGACATGCGTGTGAAGTATCCGAACATCAAGGTGGTGGCCGCGACGCTGCGTCGCGTTCATACCGCGACCAAGAATGACTGGGGTGCCTGTGCGATGATCGAGGGCGAGTTTGTGCGCGCACGCAATTATCCGAACCTCGACATCCTCGACCGCATCGGCGGCGGTGATGGCTTTGTCGGTGGTCTGGTCTATGGCCTGATCAATGGGGAGTCCGCGCAGCTTTCGCTCGACCTCGGTGCTGCGCACGGAGCGCTGGCGATGAGCACGCCCGGTGACAACAGCATGGCCACGCTGGCCGAAGTGATGAAGCTTGCGCAGGGCGGTGATGCGAAGGTGCAGCGGTAACGAACCCGACAAACAAAAAGAGCCGATCAGTGTGATCGGCTCTTCGATGGTCGAGGCTGTCGAGTTGATCAGGCGAAGCTCGTGTAGTTCTTCAGCTCAGCGATGCGCGCGGCCACGTCTGCGGCGGTCACGGATTGCAGGCGACGAGTGCTGAAGGCTTCGCAGGTGAAGCTGGCAGTGACACTGCCGTGGACGACAGCCGTCTTGAGATCTTCGAAGGTCGGCTTGCTCTTGCCATTCGCTGCGAGCCAGCCCGCGAGGCCGCCGAGGAAGGAGTCGCCAGCGCCCGTGGGATCGAAGACGGAGGGCAGGGGATAGGCGGAGCAGGAGAAGAAGTCCTGAGCGCCAGGGCCGAAGAGGTAGCTGCCGTGCTCACCGCGCTTCACGACGACGTAGCGAGGTCCCTTTTCCTGGAGACGACGACCAGCGGTGACGAGGTTGGTGGTGCCGGCGAATTCCTTGGCTTCGCCATCGTTGATCACGAGCAGGTCGATCTTCTTCAGCACCTCATGCAGGCGCTCGTTGGCGATCTCGATCCAGAGGTCCATGGTGTCAGCAGCGATGAACTCCGCGCCCGTGCATTGCTCCAGGGTTTGCAGTTGGTTGTCAGGGCTCATGTTGGCCAGCACCGCCACCTTGGCGGACGCACGCACGGCTTCTGGAACCTTCGGCAGCCAGTTCTCCAGGACGTTGATGCCCACCTTGTGCGTGGTGCGCGTGTTCATGTCGTCGAAGTATTCGCCGGTCCAGGTAAAGCTCTCCTGTGGGCTGTGCTCGATGCCATCGAGTGACACTCCGCGCGCGGCGAGCATGTCGAGGTGTTCCTTGGGAAAATCGTGACCCACGATGCCGACGATGTGGGCAGGCTTGCAGAAGATGCTGGCCGCGAGCGCCGCATACGAGGCGGAACCGCCGAGCAGACCGTTCTGGGTTTCGGTAGGAGTCTTGACGTTGTCGATGGCGACTGATCCGGCGATGACGATGGGCATGGTGAGTGGTGGGGTGAAAAGTGAGCGTGAGCCGTAGGCGGTGCGGGCTTGGTGTAAACTGGAAAACGTGATCGCAAGAAATGATGATCGAGTCGAATTCACTAACGAGCAGCAGTCCGAGTGTGGTAGTATTTTCGACTTCGTTGCTATGATGACTTCTTGTTCCTCCCGCAGATCATTGCCCTTGCTTACACTTTTCGTGGCAATGGCGCTGTCGTCGAGTGCCGCCACTCCCGCACGACCTACGCTGACGCTGCTGAATGCCGATGGCTCCGAAGTGCTGGATGTAGATCAGCCGCAGGTTCTGAGCTGGGGATTGCCGTTTGCCGATGCCACGGGGGCCGTGTCTCCATCCAATGGACTGAGCTATCCGAGGCATGTGCGTGACGTGGTGGCGGTTGTGTCGGGCAATTCTCACACCGTTGCTCTGCAAAGGAACGGAAGAGTGGTGGCTTGGAGCTGGGGCACACTAGGATCGTGGAACGTTCCAGTGGGACTGGCCAACATCGTGGCCATCGACGCAGATGGTGATCACAGCATGGCGCTTCGACGCGACGGAACTGTGGTGATGTGGGGGGAGCCTGGGACTGCCTGGACCACCGTGCCTGATGGGCTGAAAGATGTTGTCGCCATTGCCACAGGTGGCGCGCACGCGCTGGCGTTGAGGCGTGATGGAACGGTGGTCGCTTGGGGGAGAAACTGGAATAATGAGGCGACGGTGCCAGAAGGCCTGACTGACGTGGTCATGATCGCGGCGGGCACGGCTCATTCAATGGCATTGAAAGCCGATGGCACGGTGATCGCGTGGGGCTTGGGTGGAGGCACGGTGGCTGCCCAGCTCAGCGATGTGGTCTCCATTGCCGCGGGCGGCCCATTTAGCGGGGCCATCATGCGGGACGGTAAGGCGGTGACTTGGTCCACGGAAAACAGCAGCGTAGTGACGGTCGGCACTGCTATGAAGAGTCTCTCGTTCGATTTCATGGACGGCTACTCTTTTGCTTCGGATGGCGCGGTTTCTAAAGTTTGGAATCAGTCACCTGCGCTCCCTGCGGAAGTGAATATCCCCACCAACCCGACGCTGGCGGTGACTTCGAATGCTTATCAAGCTACGGCCTTACACCGCGATGGAACGCTAACGCACTGGAATATGCCGAATGTTGTCCCACCCAAGGCCCCGCAGAATCCGGTGGACTTGACGCAAACTCTGTCCATCACCGCTAATCATGAGACTCTACTGGCGCTCCGGGCCGATGGTTCAGTTGTAGGATGGGGGAATTCTCCCCTCATTCCACGACCTGCACTGAAGGGCATCGCGACCCTTGCGATGATACCTTCGAATGGGCAGAGACATACGTTGGCATTCAGGAATGATGGGCAGGTGATGGTGCTGGGCCAGCCGGGTTTTAGCGCGCTCTCGCAACCCCCAAACTTGGGGGATGTAATCTCGGTCGCTTCTGGTTGGAACCACAGCGTCGTGGTCAAAAGTGACGGCTCTGTGGTGGCCTGGGGGAACAATAGTTCGGGACAGTGCGAGGTGCCCAGTGGACTGAGCCGCGTGTCAGCCGTGGCAGCAGGGAGAGACTTCACTTTGGCACTGAAACAGGACGGCGTGGTCGTTGCCTGGGGCATCAATGACGGCGGACAGTGCAAGGTGCCGGCGGGTCTGAAGGGTGTCGTTTCCTTGGCTGCCGGAAATGATTTTTCGCTGGCACTGAAGGACGACGGTAAGGTAGTGGCATGGGGCCGCAATTTTAACAACCAGTGCGAAGTGCCCAAGGATCTCAAGGATGTCGTTTCCATTTTCGCAGTGGAAGACAGGAGCGTGGCCGTGAAGAACGATGGAACGATTGTCCAGTGGGGGGCTCAGTATCTCTTGCAGGGTAATGCCCAAAAGTGGGTTCCTCCGACAGGAGTCATTGCCGCTGCGCCAGGCTACGGTCGCCTGTCGGTTCTTGTTGAGGCACCGGGCGATTTCGGGGCGCGACCTCTGAGAAGTGTTAAGCACCGGCACGACCTTTTGTTGAGCAGTTGCAGCTCTGCTGGGTTGACAGGCATTCGTGCGGTGATCGAGGGACCAGATGCAGATCAGTTTGGCATCGTCGGCAGCGTAGCCGGTTCGATCTCGGGCTGGTCTCAAATGACGCTGCCAGTGGTGTTCCTGCCGCTACGCCTCGGGCCAGCCCGGGCGACGTTGACCATCTTCAGCAATGATCCAGACGGACCTCTGATTGTCCCGCTCACAGGTAGCGGGGTGCTGAAGTCCAATGCGGTGCCGAAGACTTCCACGCCATCCGTCTTGACCCGTGATCCGCTGCGTGTGGACCGACAGACAGGTCTCGTGTTGCAGAAGGTGACCTTCACCAATATTACGGGTTCTGCTTTGAGCGGATTGAAGCTCACACTCTCGCGCATCGCACCAGGCATCACGGTTTACAGCAGCAGTGTGGGCAAGGTCCCGAGCACGATGGAGGTGCTCTACACACGAGGGATCGCGCCCGGCGAGGTGGTCAGTTTTGATCTGGTGTTTTTCGATCCGCAGCAGCGCACGACCAGCACGATTCAGCCGACGATTGTGGTGGAGCAATTGGATCAGCCTGAGCCGCGACCTGGTCCTGTGGCAGGTGCTAGCGTGCCTTTGCGTAGCGTGCGCGATTCAGTGCAGGGACCGCTGCTCGAATGGAATGCGGCGCGCGGGCAGACTTACGTAGTCGAGTATTCCGATAATGGCGGCACCACTTGGTTTAGTGCTGTGCATCGGCTGGTGGGTGGTAATCGCATCCTCTGGGTGGATCGTGGCCAGCCAGAGACAGCTTTCAAACCTGTGAGCAAAGGAGTGCGCGCCTACCGCGTGAAGCGGTTGGGGGCCTGACAGTCCTGGGCCTGAAAAATCTTCTCGCCGCAGTCGGGACGGGCGCGATATAGAAAATGCAGGTCGGCGTTTTCCGTCGATAAATGGCTGCGGTCGTTTTTCCTCATGCGCCTCATCATTGTCATCATCTGCCTCGTGCTCGTGCCCGCGTTCTCGCTGGTGCTGGAGTGGCAGTTCGATACGGTGCAGAGGCCTCAATTGGAAAGCCGGTCCCGTGCCTTGCTGGATCAGGCGGACCTGCGCTCGGTGGTGGTCTCGATGGACCATTTCCATGTGCGGCTCTCCGGGCTGGGACGCCAGCCGGATGATCGAGACAAGGCGGCGAAACTCATCCGCAGCGTGAAGGGGATCGTGTTGAGTGAAGCTGACAATCGCATCCTGGTGCCTGCGCATCTGGCGGCGGACTTCGGAGATGGAACGCTCAAGCTCAAGGGCTGGGTGGATGCCGAGAGTTCACGACAGACGGCGATGCTCATGGCGGCGAGGTTTCGGCCTGAGATGCCGGTGCTGGCGGATGACGTGAAAGTGAATCCGCATGTGGTCATGGGACCAGCGGTGGAAATTGATGGCATGTCGGTGCCCAGCAAGATGGCTGACCTGCTCAACTCGATCCGCCCGCCTTCATCGCTGAGCGTAGTGAATGAAACCGGCATTCTGCGGCTGAAAGGCTATCTGCCCTCCGAGACGTTGCGGGGGCAGGTGATCGCCGCCATTCAGGCCAAGCCCTGGGAGTGGCCGGTGGAGGCCTCGAAACTGTATGCCAATACCCACGTTGCCCAGGCTCCCTTCACCAAGGGCGAGGCTCTGGTGAGCTTCCTCAAGCGGTTCGCGGACAGTCCTTCGCCCGGCGATTTCTCGATTGATCTGCGCAACGGACCACGGTTTAAGGCCATGGCCACACCTGCGATGGAGGCTGAATGGCGAAAACTGCTCCTGCCATTGAGCGGAGCGGGGAAGGTGCAGGCTGAGGTGACGCAGATGCCTTCGCTCATGCACTTTCCTGGGTTCGTGCCGCAATCGCTGATCGCGCCAGAGACACTCGTGCAAGTGCGTGCCATTCTCCGAGCCCAGGTGATTCATTTTGATCGAGGCTCAGCCCGCCTGGTGCCATCCGAGCAGGCCAAGCTGGGACCGCTGGTTTTTGCGGTCCAGATGGCGGGATCGGAGGCGAGGTTCGTCGTCGCAGGTTACGATGAGCCGGGCGGTGAACCCGGAGGCGCGGGGGGGCGTTTGCGGGCGAACCGGGCCGAGGCCGTGCGCACCGCGCTCACCCAGATGGGTGTGGCAAAGGCCGTGCTGGAGGTCCAAGGATTTGACGCCGTTCGTTCCCCCGGCGTGATTAGTGAAGAAATGCGCCGGCAGAGCCGCCGCGTCGAACTCCTTGTGAAGTAAGCTCCATGAATTCCCCACTGCCTCCTCCCGGCCTGGAGCCCACGCTCTACTTCTTCTCCAACAGCCTCACCGTCATCGCCATCGCGGGGCTGGTCTTTTTTGTCCTCGGTTTGTGGTTCGGCTACCTCACCTGGGGTCGGTTTAAGCGTCGCTCCAGAGCCTTTCAGGAGGAGACCAACCTCCTGCGTCTGGAGATTGCGAAGCTCAAGCGGCGCATCGCGGAGGACGTGGTGACGCCTTCGCCCATCGTCGCTCCCGCGCCTTTGGTTGGGCTGACGCCTGAGCCTGAGATGATCATGCTCGATCAGGCTTCCTCAGCAGCGGAACCCGAGGCCTCTGCTGCGCCCGTGCCCGTCCTGGAGGCTCCGAATGCGCCCGAGGCTGAGACCTTGAAGGAGACGCTGGCCGCCATCGTGGGCGTCTCCCCCATCGTTCCGGCTATCCCGGATCAAGCCCCGTCGCCAGTGCCCGAGTCTCCTGCAACGGAGCCTGTGGCTGAGTCCGCACCCGTCTTGGCCGCGCCTGCTGAAGCTGCCACGCAGGAGCTTGTGGTCTCTGTTGTTGAGGAAACCAAACCTGAGCCAGTCGCGGAGAATCCCGTCGCTGTCAGCGTCGTCCTTCCCCAGACGATGCCGGAGCCCGTGCCAAGCCCTGCTCCGGTGGTAGCAGTCGTGTCTCCCGCATCGCAGCCCGAACCACCAGCCCCCGAGCCTCCGCTTTCGGCGGAGCCAAGCCACGTCCCCGAACCTACCAAGGCGGATGACTCTGCACCTGCCCCGCCCTCGGAACTCGCGGCCCGTCTCTTCGCCGAGGAATTGAAGAGCGGGACCGTGCGCTGTGATGCGAGGCTGGGTATCGTGTATGGCGAACGCCCGGATCGGTGGGACGATCTCACGCTCATGCGTGGCGTGGCCGAACTGACCCAGCAGCGCCTGCATGACTTTGGCATCTACACCTTCAAGCAAATCGCTGCCTGGGACGAGCGCGTGACGCGCGAGGTGGGGCTCGCGATTCATGCCAAGGATCGCATCGGACGCGAGCGCTGGTCGCAGCAGGCCCGTGATCTGCATTACCTCAAGTATGGCGAGAAGCTCGCGTAATGCCTGCCATCAAGCGCAGGTCAGCGCATCGGAGTGAGGCTTGGCCCTTCTTTTCATGATGGCTCTCAGCGATTGAGCCAAAGAATGTGGGCACCTGGATTCCGCTGGTCGGCAGTCATCCGACCGCCGTAACGGAGCGAAAAACTCCGCAGTAGCCCCTTCGCCAGCCCTGCGAGCACGGAGTTTCCCGTGGTGGAACCCCATCCGTGGATGATCTTCACCCCGCTGTGCCCGTGCAGCATGGCTTGATTCACCGCCTTGACGATCTTTTCGCGTGCCACATCCCAGGTCTCGCCACTGTGTGCCACATCTACTTCCAGCAGCCCCTGACAAACCATGCCCCGAGCCTCAGTGCCACATTTCGGGCATGAGGCTAGCACGCCTGAGGGGAGCGGGAATTCGCATTGGGGACAATCGGGCATGAGGTCATGATGGGCAATTCTGGTGCCGAGTCCACCGCCCGCTCTGCAATGGCGTGTCCTTTGGAACACTTGAGAGGGGCGACGAAATTCGGGAATGAGCTTGATAGCATTTATATAAAAGCTATTATTTTCATAAATGCGTGGCGGATTCATGCTTTGTCTGGTGCTGATCGGGGGCTTAGCCGCCGCATGGTTCCTTTCATCGCGTCCGCTCGCCTTGAACGATTTCCGCACCTGGGCCGAACGCAGGCTGACCGGCTCAGATCCATTGTATTCGATGGATCAATTTGAGATCGATCTCGTGGACCGGATCAATTTTCAGCGCAAGTCCGCCAAGCATCCGCTGATGAAGGTGGATGTCGAATTGGAGAAATGGATGCGGAACTTCTCCGAGAGCATCAAGGCCGACGATCTCGACTCTTTTGTGACGCTGCTACAGAACCAGCAGCCCCGCTATTTTCAGGTCAGGGTGGGCAGTGCCCATGCGCCGAGCCTTCAGCAGTTGCCGGAGCAGTTCCTATCCTTCGCCTCCAGCATCGAGGCGGAGAACGAGCACATGGGAGTGCTCACGCGGAAGCTTCCCGCGCGGTTTGGCTACGAGGCGATTCTGGTGACGGGGCAACGGCTGGAAAACTTCAGCCCGACCGCCCTGAATGAGCATCATCGCGACATCTTTTTCAGCGTCTGTCCGCATTGCAAACATCAGCACGCCTGCCGTGCGATTCGTGGCCAGCGAGGGATCAATCTGGACTGCCCGCGCTGCGGACTGGACTACGGAGTCCTGGCACCTGACCGCAATGGCAAGTTCCGCTACGTGAACGAGTATCTCACTGGCTATCAGCCGCCCGCCCGCTACCCGGCTGACAGCAGCCGCCTGCACGAGCTTTACACCATTTGGAATGCCGTCGTGGATAACTGTGCCTACACCAAGGACAGCGTGCCCGGCAATCCCACACGGGATGCCTGGCAGCTCGCATCGGAGACGATGAGCCTCGGTCACGGGGACTGTGAGGACTCGGCGGTGCTGCTGGCGGACTGGCTGATCTCGCGCGGGTTCGATGCGCGCGTGGCGCTTGGTCGTTATGGTGATCTGGGTCAGCACGCCTGGTGCGTGGTGCGGGTGGATGGCATCGAATACCTCCTGGAATCCACCGAAGGGCACCCCAATCCTGAGAAGCCACCGTATGCCGCTGATCTCGGCGCTCGATACGTGCCGGAGACCATGTTTGATCGCGATGCGACCTATATCCGCACTCAGCCCAAGGCCCGTTTCGATGGTGCCTACTGGTCATCCAAGACCTGGGTGCGCGTGGACCCGAAGCGCCTCTTCGACGACTCTGCCAAAACGATGCCAGCACTCGCCAGCGCCGTTGGTGGGGCCGATCCACGGCGCTACGTGATTGCGCCGCGTCGTGTCGAGTCCAAAGACCCAGCTGCGATTCCCATGCCCGCATTCGAGCGAATCAAGGATCTCAATCCAGGCTCCACGCGGTGGCAGTTGTCCGTGTCAGCACCGCCCGTTTCTGGGGCCGGTGTCGTTCGATGATGAGACTGCTATCATTCTGGTTTGGCGCGCGTATGATCACCGGCTCCTTACGTCGGCATGATCGCTGAACCTCGTCATCGTCTCTCTGCGCGCACCATTCTCAAGATGGTGATCCTCACCGTGCTCGGAACCCTGGTGCTCTGGTATGTGAGCGCGGTCAGCAGCTTCGCGGGGAACACCTACAGCTTTAACAATCGCTTCACCGAAGTCGCCATTCGCGATCACTGGTGGTATCTGCTGTGGAGCAATGTCGTGGTGCTCAAAGGCTACGGCCTCGTCGCCATCGGTTACGTGTTTCTGATCTATCCGATTGTCCTCATCTGGCATCGGTGGCGTCCCTTTGGCAAATGGGGCTGCGTCTGGCGCACCTCCGTGATGGCCCTCGGAGCCTACGGATTTTTCATCTTCAGGCTGCTTCGCGAGAAGCCCTACTTCGGTGATTACCGCTACATGGAGAACTGGTTCAGTTGGATCGGTGGTATTTTCGGCTCAACGCTGGAGGGCTTCATCCATGTCCTCGTGATGCAGGTATTTCCGCTCGTCGCGCTGACGTTTGCCATTCTCTTTTACGCCAACGAATGGAGGCGGCGCAGCGGTGCCAGGGCACTTGCCCTGGGCAGTGCGATGGCCGTGCTCGTCGTCTTCGCTGCCAGTGGTTACGGACTGAACAAAGAGACCACGAATGCTCTGGCGGGAATCAAATCAGAGCCCAAGCCCAAGAACATCCTCATCATCGGATCGGACTCCCTTCGCGGCGACCGCTTGAGTTGCAATGGCCATTCGCGTCCCACCTCGCCCAGCATCGACCAGCTCGCCGCTGGTGGTGTCAATTTCCAGAAGTGCCTCACGCCCATCGCCTCCACGCTCGAATCGCTCACCTCCATCTACTCCGGGCAGTATCCGCACACCCACGGGATCTATCACATGTTCCCCAATCTCGAGATGGTGCAGAAGGTGAACAAAGAATCGCCCAACCTCGCGGGCACGCTTCGGCAGCATGGCTACGATACAGCGGTGGTAGGCGATTGGTGCGCCTGCGGTTTCAACGAACTGCCCATGGGCTTCGAAGACATCATCGTCTCCGACTTCGACAACTTCCGCATCTACATGAGCGAGGTCGTCTTCCTCCATCATCAGATCCTACCGCTCTTCTTCGACAATCGCATCGGGCACATCCTCTTCCCCAAGCTCAAGAGCTTCGCTAACTACATGACCCCCGACGTCGTCACCGACCAGGTCATTGATCGACTCAAGCGGCGCAGCGAAGACGGCAAGCCCTTCCTTATCTTCGCTTATTATTCCTGCACCCATCTTCCCTACAAGACACCGCGCCAATACTCCGAACTCTGGGCCGATCCCGAGTATGAAGGCAAGCACAAGCACGAACTCGCGCTCAACGTCGATGAGTTCATCGGCAGCACCGACATCAACGAGAAGTGGAGCAAGTTCCCGCCCAAGGAAGTGGAGCAGGTCCGCGCCCTCTACGACGGCTGCGTGCGCATGTTTGATGACTGCGTGGGACGCCTCACCTCCACCCTCAAAGAGGAAGGCCTCATGGACAACACCATCGTCCTCGTCACCGGCGACCACGGTGATGACCTCTTCGAGCCCAACACCACCTTCGGTCACGGACTCACCTTCAATGGGGGCGATCAGAACAACCACGTCCCCGCCGTCTTTCACATTCCTGGTGTGAAGCAGCCCGGCAGCAAGATCGACAAACTCGTCCGCACTATCGACTTCGCTCCCACGCTCTGCGAACTCGTCGGCATTCAGCCCGACTCACGATTCGAAGGCCGCAGCCTCGTCCCCTACATCAATGGCAAAACCGACGCCATGCACCTCGCCTACTTCGGCGAGACCAGCTACCTGTTCTTCAAGCGTAAGATCCCCGGCGAGGAAACCCTCCACATCCCGCCCATGGATGAGACCACCTTCATTGATCCCGACTTCGACTATCACTTCGTCCTCAAGCCCAAGTATCAAGACGCCGTCCTCAAGACCAAGGAACGCTGCATCCGCACCGAGCGCTTCAAGCTCGTCCGCACCCCAGGCAGCCAGGGCGACATCATCCGGCTATTCGACCTCAAAGCCGACAAGCACTGCGAAAACGATGTGAAGGACCAATTCCCCGAAGTAGCCGAGCGTATGAAGCGCGCCCTTGATCGCTTCATCACGACCAAGCAGGAAAGTAACATCCGCGAAATCCTCGGCGACATCGACGAGAACGCGATCGTGCCGAGGAAGTAAGTCGTTCATTTGCGAGATTGAAACAGTGAGTGCAATGAGCCCTGTTTGGCTGCGTTGTCGTGGTTTGTTATGTTTCGTTCAAGCCTGATCCTCATCACTCTTGGTGCGTCCCTTCATGGTGCCTCGCCATTGCCTTCCATGAGCGCGTTCCTCGACCAGCACTGCACCGAGTGCCATGACGGTGACGTGAAGAAGGCGGGGCTGGATTTGACGGAATTGAGCTGGAAACCGGACGACAGGAAGACCTTCGAAGAGTGGGTGAAGGTGTTTGATCGGGTGACGAAGAATGAGATGCCTCCGGCGAAGAAGCCAAGGCCGGAGAGTGGTGCGAAAGGTAGCTTTCTCTCGGTGCTGGAGCAGGCGTTGTATGACGAGCAGAAGGCTCAACAGACGACGACCGGAAGGACGGTGCTGCGGCGGTTGAATCGGAACGAGTATGAAAACACGGTGCGTGATCTGCTGGGCATCAACACCGCACTCGCGGGCATCCTGCCCGAGGACACACCGATGCATGGATTTGATACCGTGGCCGAGGGGTTGCGGTTTTCACAGCTTCAGATGGAGAAGTATCTGGAGGCCGCAGACGTGGTGATCGACAGCGCCATCAATCTCGACGTGGCACCTGAGCAGGTGAAAAAGAAGTTCTACTTCAAGGACGAGCAGGGCGTGCGCAAGAACCTCGACACCCCGCTGGGTGCGGTGACGGACAAGTTCAATCCCAAGCAGAAGCATCGGCATCTCATGCTGGAGAAGCCGGACGCCATCGTGTTCTTCAATGAAGGCTATCCACCAGCGGAGTTGCGGCAGTATAACAATCGGACACCTGGGCTCTATCGCTTCCGCATCAGCGGCTATGGTTATCAGAGCAAGGGGCGTGCGATTCCGATGCGTGTCTATGGCGACAATTTCCGCGAGAAGCGCCTGCTCGGCTGGTTCGAGATGCCTGCGGACAAGGCGCGTGAGGTGGAAGTGGTCGCAGAGTTGAAGAGCAACGAGCACTTGCTGATTCAGCCTTCGGACTGCGGCATTGATGAGCAGGGCAGGGGAGTTTATAACATCGGCGTCAAGGAGTTCACTGGCAGCGGTTTGGCACTTCAGTGGGTGGAGGTGGAGGGGCCCCTGAGTGCGTCGTGGCCGCCAGCGAGTGTGAAGCGGCTCTTCGGTGACACGCTTTTGGTGGAGATCGAACAGAAGAAGCGCCGTTACGCACGCGGTCGAGCTGTGGGCTATGAACTCCGACCTGTGGATGCCAAGGCGAGTGCCCGCGCATTGATCGAGTCGTTCGCGGCACGCGCGTTTCGTCGTCCCTTGGGGGCCGGCGAAGCGGATCGCTTCGTGCAGTTGGTCGAGACGGAACTGGATGCGGCAGCCACCTTCACGGATGCCATGCGAGTGGGCTTTCGCGCGATCCTCACCTCACCGCACTTCCTGCTCTTCCAGGAGCCTCAGGGTCGGTTAGATCGGTGGGCGCTGGCCTCGCGTTTGTCCTACTTCCTATGGAGCACGATGCCCGATGAAGAACTACTCGCTGCGGACGTGACCAAGCCGGAGGTCCTGCGTGCCCAAACCGAGCGCCTGCTGGAGCATCCGAGGGCTGCGACCTTCGTGCGCCACTTCACCGGTCAATGGCTCGATCTGAGAAACATCGACGCCACCACGCCGGACAAGAAGCTTTACCCCGAGTTCGATGAGTTGCTCCAGCTCTCGATGGTGGCCGAGACCGAGGCCTTCTTCGCTGAGATGCTGAGCAAGGATTTGAGTGTCGCGCAGTTCATCCAGTCAGATTTTGCGATGCTGAATCGTCGCCTGGCCGAGCACTATGGCATCGAAGGAGTGCAGGGGGAGCAACTCCAGCGCATTTCGTTAGCCGCCGATCATTCGCGCGGGGGGCTGCTCACGCAGGCGAGCATTCTCAAGGTGACGGCCAATGGCACGACGACCTCGCCCGTGATGCGTGGAGCCTGGGTGATGAAGCGATTGCTCGGTGAACCGCCGCCACCTCCGCCTGCGGCTGTGGGCTCCATCGAACCTGATACTCGTGGCAGCACCACGATTCGTGAACAGCTCGCGAAGCATCGCAACTCCGAGACGTGCGCGAGCTGCCACATGAACATTGATCCGCCTGGCTTCGCGCTTGAGAGCTTCGATGTGATCGGTGGCTATCGAGATCGCTATCGCTCGCAGGAGAAGGGTGACCGCAAGGATGCTCGGCTGCCCTCGGGACGACATGTGCGTTACATGCTTGGGCAGCCAGTGGACGCGAGCGGTGAGATGCCTGATGGACAGAAGTTCAGTGGCATCGCCGACTTCAAAAAGCTGCTGCTCGCTCGTCAAGCTCAGGTGCTGAGATCGGTGACGGAGCATCTGCTCACTTACGGCACAGGGGCGGGGGTCAGCTTTGCGGATCGTCGCGGGGTGGCGGCCATTGCAAAAGCAGCCGAGGCGAAAGGCGGGGGGCTCCGGACTCTGATCCACGAAATCGTGCAGAGCGAAATCTTCCAGAGCAAGTAACTGCGACTAACGCCTGCGTTTTGCACTTCGAGGCTCCGGCTGGGCTCCCGGTGTGAGCGTTGATCTCGCCGCAACTCGATTGGCGGCTGAGATGGACGACTTGAGGTCGTTGCCCTGAGCCAGTGAGGCCGTGAAAGTGCCAGCAAAGCAATCCCCAGCACCCACGGTGTCCAGAGGAGTCACCCGTGGGACGGCCGCTTCGATAAAGCATTGAGCATCGAGAGCCAAAGTTGAGTCGCTGCCACGCGTGATGATGAGTGTGCTGATGCCACGCTTCTTCATGGCGGATCGCCAGCGGTTTGTCTGCTGTGCCAGCAACTCGGGAGACAGACGAAAAATCGAGTGAGCCTCACCTTCGTTCACGATCAGGTAATCGACCTTTACGGAGCCCCAGGGAAACTCTTGACCCAAGGGCGAAGGGTTCATGACCACCGGCACGCTGACTTTGTTGGCCAGTTGAATGGACGCGAGCACGGCCTTCATCGGCACCTCCCATTGCAAGAGCAGGGCGCTGGCCGAGGTGACTTGTTCGCGGCAGCTGCGAACCCAGTTGGCGCTCAGTTTGCTGTTTGCCTCCGCAGCCACCATGATGAGGTTTTCGCCAGTGGCTGACACGCCGATCAAGGCGGTGCCTGTGAGGGACTTCGTATCCACGGTGATTCCCGAGGTGTCGATGCCAAACGCCTTCATTCGCTCGATGTAAGCGATGCCATCCGCATCACCTCCCACGCATCCGATCATGCTCACCCGAGCCCCGTGACAGGCCGCTGCGATGGCTTGGTTCGCCCCCTTGCCGCCGAAGAGTTTTCGGAGTTGTGAGGATGAGACGGTTTCGCCCGGGGCCGGGAGTTGATTCAGGGAAGCGATCAGATCGACATTCAACGATCCCACGACGGTGACTGACGAGGTCGCTGCCTTGTTGGATCGACGAGGCATCACTTGCGCGCCGGTGGAGGTTCGACGCTGAGTTGCACGATGGCTTCACGCACGCGCGAGGCCTGCTCGGGGCTCATGATGAGGAAGCGATGCTTGCCTTCGCCTTTCTTCACGGGGCGGAAAAGTGTCGCGGAGTCGTCATCGACCTTGATGTTGCCGGGAGGCGAGAGGTCGAAGTAACCACGGTCCGGGTAGATCGCATACAGCACCGCCGTCGGGTCCCAGGTGGGGCGATCGTGCGGCGGCGGGTTGTAGAGGTAGTAGGCCTCCTTGAGCGGGTGCTGCGGCATGTAATTGAGGTCCTGCTCGATCACCACATGCGGAAACGCGGCCGCCACGCCGATCTCGTAGCCGCTCCACACCATCGGCGTCGGCCACTCCTTCGCGAGCTTCTGCGCGGCGGGCACATCGAGCTTCACATTGTATTCGAGGTGCCGCGTGTCGAAGTTCACCGTCTGAAACGCGCCGGCCATGATGCTGAGCACCTTCACCTTCGTCGCGATGAGTGCCTTCGCCTCCGCATCGTCCATCAGACGTGCCAGATTCGTGAAAAAGCCCACCTGCGCGATCACCACGCTGCCATCCGGCTGCTTCGCGAGGATGTCTTTGATCAAATCGCCCGCCTCAGGTGCATCCGCGCCGCTCTTGAGATCGTGCGGATACTTGTCGGCCAGCAAATTGAACTTCCCCGCCTCCTTCGCCGCGCCATTGCGCACCACGCCGATGGGTGTGTCCGGATAACCGTAAAGCGTGTTCACCGCATCCACGAACGCCGCCGCCTGCGGATGATCCTTCGTCACCGTGACCGCGAGCAACTCGCACGCGCCGCGCTTTTGCAGATTGTGAATCATGCACAGCGCCATCAGGTCATCGACATCGTTGCCCATGTCGGTGTCGAAGATGAGCCGCACCGGCTCCGCGCGTGCAATGACGAATGAAGAGTGAAGAATGAGGAAGAAAAGCAGGTGCTTCATGAGTCTGAGGAGGTGAAAAGATGCTTAAACGGCATCGTGCCTGTGATAACGACTTTTCCTCCCGCAATCACGCACAATTGAAGCTGGAGAGCTCACACGAGCTGCTCCCGCATAGCACGGGCGACGGCGGCGGCGCGGCTGCGGACGCCGAGTTTGCTGTAGAGATTGCGGGTGTGCGTGTCGGCGGTATGGATGCTGATGTCGAGTCTGGATGCGATCTCCTTGGCAGTGAGGCCGTCCACCATGCAGCGCAGCAGCTCGTGCTCCCGTGGACTGAGCGAGACGGTGGGCGTGGCGGGCTTGGTGAGGCGGGCGAGGAGTTTCACGACGCTGGCGGCGACGTGCGGTGACATGGGCGAGCCGCCGTGATGGGTTTCGACGATGGCTTCGGCGATTTCATCAGGCGTGGAGGTCTTTAACAAATAGCCGCAGGCTCCGGCGCTGATGGCGTGGCTGATCTTGGCCTCGTCTTCAAAGACAGTGAGGATGACGACGCGGCAATCTGGCGCATGCTGGTGGATGTCTCCGAGGATTTCGAGGCCGCTGCGACCTGGGAGGCCGACATCGAGCAGCAGCACCTGGGGTTTTTCAGCGGTCGCGGCGAGGGCGGCGAGCATGCTTTCGGCATTAGCAAACGATCGCGAAGGAGCGAGGCCGCGCTTTGGTGTGCAGAGGCGCTCCAGGCTGCGGCGGAAGGCGTCGTGATCTTCGACAAACCAGACGTGGATGGGATCGGCGGCGCTCATGCGGGCAGGGTGAGGGTGATGCGGGTTCCTTGGCCGGGCTGGCTTTGGATGCTGAGTTCGCCGCGCAGTGTGGCGGCACGTTCCCGCAGATTCGAGAGACCGTGGCCGGCATGCAGCGCGGCGGGGTCAAAGCCGACGCCGTCATCGCTGATCTCGATGGTCGTGCGGTCGCGATTCTGACTGGTGTGAAGGCGGACTTGCGTGGCGTGGGAGTGCGTGGCGATGTTGTAGAGCACTTCTTTGATGAAGAGGTAAAGATCACGGCGAGTCTCGAGGCTGGGGCTGTCGGCGTCGAGCTGGATGTCCAAGTCGA